>JAIRUC010000138.1 GCA_031254615.1 Treponema sp.
CAGACTTTGCGGAATGCCTCCAAACTGGTGACGGAGCGCGGCGGCGGGGCTATTTTCGGTTATTTTGTGAAAGACCCCACGGCCTACGGTGTGGTGGAATTTGATGAACAAGGCAAGGCCCTTTCCATTGAGGAAAAACCAGCGCGGCCAAAATCACATTACGCGGTGCCGGGGCTTTATTTTTATGACAACGAAGTGGTTGAAATTGCCAAAAATGTCAAACCTTCCGCGCGGGGTGAAATAGAAATTACTGCGGTAAATAACGCCTATCTGGAAAAAGGCCGCCTCTCCGTGGAGGTATTGGGCCGTGGCATGGCCTGGCTGGATACCGGTACCTATGACGGCCTTTTAGAAGCGGCAAATTTTATTGAGACGATACAAAAGCGGCAGGGAATGTATGTTTCCTGTGTCGAAGAAATTGCGTATAACAACAAATGGATTTCCAAAGATGATTTATTAAAACTGGCTGCGGGTTATAAAACCGAATACGGTGAATACCTCCGGTATATTGCGGAGAATGACGCTGCCCTTTAACTCTTGAGGTATGCAAAGTGATTTGGCTCATTGGCAATAAAGGTATGCTGGGAACCGAGCTTTCCCTGCTATTAGAAAAATCAGGTCTTTCCTTTGTTGAAACTGATCGTGAAGTTGATATCACCAATATGGCGGCGCTGACAGCGGCTTATGCAGAGATTGCCGAAAAAGAGCAGGTAAAATGGATAATCAACTGCGCCGCTTACACAGCGGTAGAAAAAGCCGAAGATGATGTTGAAACTTGCCGCAGCCTGAATGTGCTGGGTGCGGCAAATATCGCCGCCGTTGCGAATAACGCCGGAGCGCGGTTAATCCATATTTCTACCGATTATGTGTTTGACGGAAAGGGCATTGTGGAAGGAGGAACATCCACGCGCCCTTACCGTGAAAATGATGCAACAAATCCCATTGGTGTTTACGGATTTACCAAGCGGGACGGGGAACTCGCCGTACTGGAAAACAACCCCGCTTCATATATAATCCGCACCGCATGGCTTTACGGCAAATACGGAAATAATTTTGTGCATACCATGCTTCGTCTGATGAATGAGCAGGATGAAATTAAAGTAGTAAATGACCAACTTGGCAGTCCAACATGGACTTTCGATTTGTCTTCTACTGTATTGGCCTTTATCAAAATTGTTGAGTCCGGCAAAAATATTCCCTTTGGTATCTATCATTTTACCAACGAGGGAAATATATCATGGTTTGACTTTGCCAAAGAAATTTTCAAGCAGGGAAGGGAACATGGCCGGATTACCAAAGATTGCGCCGTCAAACCCTGCACCAGCGCCGATTATCCTGCTAAGGTAAAACGCCCCGCATATTCTGTGTTAGACAAAAGTAAAATAGCGGCGCTGGGAATTGAGATACCGGCATGGGATATAAGTTTAAGGGAGTTTTTGAAACTATGCGTAGTTTAACAAATATTTTAGTCACTGGCGGCGCCGGCTTTATCGGCTGCAACTTTATTCGCTTTTTATTTGAAAAAGTCGAAGGTTTTAACGGCCGTCTTATCAACTTGGACGCCCTTACTTATGCCGGCAACCGGATGAGCCTTGCGGATATTGAGGCAAAGTACAAAGGCCGCTATTTTTTTGAACATGGCGATATTTGTGATCGCGTCTTTGTTGAATCGCTGTTCGCAAAATATGAAATTGACACTGTAGTTCATTTTGCCGCCGAAAGCCATGTAGACCGCTCGATTTTGGGGCCTGAGGCTTTTGTAAAAACCAATGTGATGGGTACGTTCACATTGCTTGATGTTGCGCATAACGCATGGAAAAACAATCCGCGGCAAGACACATTGTTCCACCATGTTAGCACCGATGAGGTTTTTGGCTCATTAGGCGAAACTGGTTATTTTACCGAAACCACCCCATACGATCCGCGCTCGCCCTATTCGGCAAGCAAGGCCGCAAGCGATCATCTGGCAATGGCGTATAATCATACCTACGGCTTGCCGGTAACGCTTTCCAATTGTTCAAATAATTACGGCCCCTATCAGTTCCCGGAAAAACTTATCCCCCTGATGATCCTTAATATGCTGGAAGGGAAACCCTTGCCGGTATATGGAGACGGCAAAAATATCCGGGACTGGCTGTATGTAGAGGATCACAATGCGGCGGTCTGGACCATTATGCGAAATGGTAAAACAGGGGAAACGTACAATATCGGCGGTGAAAATGAATGGGAGAATATCAAACTGCTTAATGTACTGATTGATATTGTCTGTGCTAAAGCCGTGCTTGACCCCGCCAAAGTCCGCGGTACATTATCTTACGTTAAAGATCGCCCGGGCCACGACCGCCGTTACGCTATCGACTGCTCCAAACTCAAGCGTGAGCTTGACTGGAAACAGATCGTCAGCTTCGAGGAAGGGCTTTCCCGCACAGTGGACTGGTATCTGGCGAATCCCCAATGGATAGAGAGTATACGTTCCGGCGAATATCAGAAGTGGGTACAGAAAAATTACGGGGAACGGGGGTAAAAAGCTAATAGTATTCCATTACTAATGGAATATATATACCAACAGTAATGAAATAATTGTTCCATTACTACTGGAATATTGTCTCATATTCATATATAATAAAAATATGAATTTATTAGATATATGGGATACCTGTGAAAGGCAGAAAATTGCCCTTAATGAGAAAAATTCCGGTCTTGAGCGGCAATTTTTAACAAAATTGCCGGATTTACAAAGCCATGCACTGGTTGTTACCGGCATCCGGCGTTGTGGAAAAAGTACCCTGCTGCACCAGTTTATACAAAAACTTGGGAGGGACTATTTTTACCTTAACTTTGACGATCTTCGCCTGGCGGATTTTTCCCATGCGGATTTTGCACTGCTTGACAGGGTAATAGCCGATTCCGGAGCAAAACTCCTGTTTTTCGATGAAATCCAGTCGGCCAGCCATTGGGAACTCTATGTCCGGCAAAAACTGGATGAAGGGTTTCAGGTACTCGTTACCGGATCGAATGCTTCGCTGTTAAGCCGGGAACTGGGAGACCGGCTTACCGGGCGGCATATTTCAAAGGAACTTGTTCCTTTTTCGTATCGGGAATTTTGCGAATTTACCGGGCAGCAAGCCGGCTCTGATTCTTTGGAAAATTACCTTGAAAAAGGCGGTTTTCCAGAATACCTTAAATCCGGTAATACGGATGTTCTGACTCAACTGCAGTCGGATATTCTGTATCGGGATATAGCGGTTCGATACGGTATTCGGGATGCGGCATCCTTGCGTCGGTTATTTGTGTATTTGGCATCCAATCCGGCACAAAAAATTTCGCCAAGCAAGCTGATACAAACTGTTGGGGTAAAGTCGCCGACTACGGTTTTGGAATATATTTCCTATCTTGAGGCTGCGTACCTGATAAACCTTTTGCCATGTTTTGCGTGGTCGGTTAAGGCCCAAAGCCTGGCGCCCAAAAAGGTATATGTTGTTGATTCGGGAATCGTAAAAACTGCG
>JAIRUC010000157.1 GCA_031254615.1 Treponema sp.
CTGAGAAGGCCGAGTACAGCTCTCTTAAAACATCAGGGTTGCTAAAGAAAAAAGAGAATACGCTGTCTTTGTGATTTCTGTTGATGTTCGGTGAGTTGTCATTGGGTTTTCCCCCAAAATTTTGATTTTCCATATATACTCCAAAAAATAAAATGTATAACCTGCAAAAAAGGTTATACATATATTTGGCGCGGATTTGCGTTTTCGCTTTACTTTGGCGGGAAAAAAGTGAAATTTGTAATGTAATGTTTACGAACCTTTGGTTCGATGCGCCTTGAAAAAATCTATCCCGCTTAACAACATCAGTAATTCTTCCGCTTTTATTTCCCTCGCTTGCTCGTCCGTTTGCGGCCATGGAAACTTCTCCTGTTCCAACCGTTTCTGGCTCAGCCAAAAACCGTTCTTCTCCCACCACACCGCTTTTAGCAGTTTCCTCTCTCGGTTACAAAACAAATATACGTTCCCGTTGAACGGCTCTCCTGCCATTTGCTCTTCTGCCATTGCCGACAGCCCGTTTACCGCCTTGCGTAAATCAGTACAACCGGGACGGATATATATCCTTGCCTTATCCCTTTTTCTTCTTCGCTGAATCTCATCTTTTACCTCCGTAATTTGTTTTATCACGGAAGTTTACTGCCTGTTTTTATTCGGTGGTAGATGTTCTTGTTTTGATGGTTACGCCTGTTCACTATAATTTGTTAATTTAATCTTAACCGGGTATTTCATAATTTTCGATTTGTATTTTTTATTAACATTTTTTTTCATAATCTTTTACGTTTTTTATTAAAGCATCTTTTATAGTTTTACTTGAAAAACTATCATTAATCATTTTTATAGATTTCCACGAGTCAGTCGTTACATCGTCAAAATAAATCATGCTTCTTAGATGTAGAAATTCGAACCCAATATACCGGTTCAAATGTTACTTTCCTGAAGGCGCCCCGCGCGATAGTAAGCGACTTTATACTGGAAGAAGCATAGAAGAAGCGGAATGCTTTAACCGCGGGCTCCGGGACAACCCCGCGGTCTTTTTGTTTTTTTTATGGACACGCTTTGATACCAGTTACCACTTTTTTGTAGTAGTCCGTAACAGCTAAAGTTTTACAAAAAGACCCCTCACGGAGGCACGGTGTCACAGAGACCACAGAGGAACATAAGAATTATTTCTTATTCTCTGTGTCCTCTGTGAGCTTTGTACCTGACACCCGGCAAGAATTATGTTATACTGAATAATAACAGGAGTATGCGTTATGGTACGGACTATTATTAAACCCAACGAGCCAAAGATAAAACTTTCAATACCCGCCGAATATATCGGAAAAGAGATTGAAATCCTCGTTTTTCCCGTAAAAGAAACAGACAGCCTCAAAAATTCAGCCAATAATGATATTAATGCCCCCGCCCGTGCCGTTCCGGTTTTTGGCTGCCTGAAAGGGCAGATACAAATGTCCGATGATTTTGACGAGCCGCTTGAAGATTTTAAGGAATATATGTAAATGGATTATCTGCTGGATACTCATACAGTTTTATGGTTTTTTAACGGAAATAATGCGTCACTGTCAGACACCGCAATAGGCATAATTCAGGATCAACAGCATACAAAATTTGTCAGCATAGCTTCCGTTTGGGAAGTCGGTATAAAAATCAGCATAGGCAAACTGACATTTCCCGGAAACACCAACGGTTTTGTAAGCCAAATACAAAAAAATGGATTTGAGCTGCTTCCAATTAGTACGAACCATATCGCGTTAATGGAACAACTGCCATTGATACACCGTGACCCTTTTGATCGCCTGCTCGTAGCGACGGCTATCAATGAACAAATGGGAATAGTAAGCAACGATGCCAATATCAAATTGTACCCGGTGAATTGGATCTGGTAAGGTCGCGCATAGTGGACACGCTTTGCGCTTTGGTACCGGCTGCCACTTTTTTGTTGAGTATACGCACATGGTGTCTGTCACTGTGCGTATCTCCCGTCCCCTTGAATTTCCGCTTTTTTTGTATTACTATAAAAATATGAAACAGACAGTAACTCTTGAAGTTGAGAACATTACAGTTATGCAATTATTAAGAAACTTGGCAGAGATGAGTCTTGTCAAATTTACATTAAACCAATATTCAAGTGACGATTTAATAATTGCACAGATAAATGAAGTCTGTAAAGAAGCAGACACATCATTAGCTCCAAGTATAATGGCAGCTCAAATGGAAGTTCTGGAAGGCGATGCCTGGTAACATAACATTGGAAAAAGGTGATTCTGGGCTGGATAAAACATCGGTAATTAATTTTTCTCAAATTGCAACAATCGACAGAACACGCTTTGATACCAAGTTAGCGCACATGGTGACAGGCACAACACAGGACTTCAAGCGGCGCGGAAATAGGCTTTATTGTCAACATTAACGAAAATATATATGCTATAGAGAAAGAGCTTTGGGAAAAATTATGACAACCGCTGACGCATATAAAAAAATTATTAATACATTAAAACGTAAAAAGAATGGAGTAACAACTGCGGACATATGCGCCGCTACGGCTTTGCCTTTGCCTGCGGTCCGCGAACTTCTGCCAAAAGCCGCGGATGAATACGCCGGAGAATTGCAGGTAACGCAGTCGGGAGAAATACTGTATTCCTTCCCAAACGGTTTTACCAGCCGTTACCGCGGATTTAATGCCGGTTTTAAAAAAGCAGCGAAGATACTTTCCGGCGCATTCAAAGCAGTGTTGGTTTTTCTTTTTAAAGCGTGGATAGTGATAATGTTAATCGGCTATTTCGCGCTTTTTCTGGCTCTTGCTCTTGCGGGCGTTGTGTTATCTGTCGTTGTTCAGTCAAAATCTTCAGACAGGGGCAGGAGAGGCGCAAGGCTGACTCCGGGACTGTTTCAAATTTTATGGCGGATATGGTTTGTTCAGGAAATAACCCGCCCCCGCTACGGCCGTTACCCGAATGTACCTGTTACACAAAATAAAGAGAAGGGGCGCCCAATGCACAAGGCGGTTTTTTCTTTTGTTTTTGGAGAAGGCGACCCAAACAAGGGCTTTGAAGACATGGAAAATAAAGCGGTAATTTCTTATATTCAGGCGAATAGGGGAGTGATCTCTCTTGCCGAATATATGGCTTTTTCGGGCAAAGACAGCGCACAGGCAAATGAGGCGATTCTCAGCTTTTGTTCAAAGTATGGCGGCAGCCCGGAAGTTACCGAAGAGGGTACGCTTGTATTCCGCTTTGACGATCTTTTGTTACGCGCAAACACAGGCGGTTTTTCGGAGTTATCGCCTCCGGTAAAACGGCTTAAAACTTTTTCTTTTAACAAAAAAAGCATGAACGGGTGGTTTATCGCCATAAACGCGGTTAACCTGCTTTTCGGCTCGTATTTTTTATACAACGCGGTTAATTCGGGTTTGCTGGTTACGGATATTCAGTATCAGGCGGCCTCTTATCTGTACGGGTTTACCCATATTATTATGAGTTTTTTTACTCAAAACCCGCACACATTAATAAGCATTGCCCTTGGTGTTGTGCCTGTGGTTTTTTCTATTCTGTTCTGGCTCATTCCCGCTATCCGCAAACACATGGAAAATAAAGAAAACGAAAGCATAAAACTTTCCAATTTTAAAAAACTCGGATTCACAAAAATATGGACAAACCCAAACAATGTTAAAATAGCCGATCTTATACCACAGACTGCGGAGTGCCGCCCGCAAAATTCTGTTGCCGCAGCAGACAGAGTAATAAAAGACCTTGGCGCAATTTCAAGCCCGCAGGTCGATGCCGGCGAAAACGGAAAACTCTGTTATTCATTCAAAGACCTTGAAAAAGAAAAAATCGCTCTGGCCGGCTATCGTAATTCTCTTGACCCTAAGCGCGCAGAGGTTGGAAGCACGGTTTTTGACACCGGAAAGTGAGATTGCTTTGTGTGAAATATTAAAAGATTAAGTTTTAATTACAGCATCTGTCCCCTTGTCTGTTTTTCTTTCAAATGATATTATATTACTATAATCTGTACGGCGGGAAATTATGGAAGCGCTGGATATTAAAACTATCTTTACCCTGACTTTGATGGGTCATGCCATTCCTATTACCGAAACGGTGGTTGTTTCCTGGGCTGTTATGCTGGTTCTTATTGCCGCTTCTTTTATCCTTACCCGCAGGCTTAAAACAGTTCCCACAGGGCCGCAGGCGATTCTTGAAACAGCGGTAGAATTTCTCAATGATTTTGCACACAAACAATTCGGCTCTTTTGCGAAGTACCTTGGCCCGTATATGGGTTCGCTGTTTCTCTTTTTGTTTTTTGCCAATATCGCCGCGGTTGTGTCTCCGCTGGAATTTAAATTCGCCGGTCTCGAGTTTATTCCTCCTTTTGAGGTACGTCCTCCCACCAGAGACATCAATGTAACGGCAGCTCTTGCGCTCATTTCGATACTGCTTGTACTGGTCTGCGGTTTTGCGGCGCGGGGTTTTGGCGGCTGGTTCAAACGCCTTCTGCATCCACTGCCTTTGATGCTGCCTTTCAATATTATGGAATACGGTACGCGGCTTATTTCGCTGGCGCTGCGGCTGTTCGGGAATATGCTGGGCGGCTATGTGTTGATGTATCTGATTGAAGGGATTTTTCCCATTGCGCTTCCCATGATTTTTTCACTTTACTTTGATTTTTTCGACGGGATGATTCAGGCGGGGATTTTTGTGTTTTTAACCAGCCTTTATATTTCAGAGGCGGTAAAATTAAATGAAGACTGACTTGTTCGACAACCCGGTTGGTTGTCGAACAAGTCTTGGAAAATACCGGACTAAAGTCCGATATTTTGCTTATTTTATAAGGAAGTTGTTCAGAAACTGAAGTTTCTGAACAACTATTAAACGGAGGAACTTATGGAAATGTTGATCGCTATTGGCGCGGGAGTTGCGGTGCTTACCGGCATTGGAGCCGGTATCGGGATTGGTATTGCTACATCGGGATTTACGCAGGCGGTAGCCCGTCAGCCCGAGGCAAGCGGTAAAATTACGCCGATGTTTTTTGTCGGCGTGGCGTTAGCTGAATCGACGGCCATATACGGGCTGGTTATCGCGATTCTTCTGATCTCAAAATTGGGGTAACGGACAATGCTTGATTTCTCCGTCACATTTGTTATCACCATAATCAATATCACCATTCTGTTTTTTATTCTGAAGGCGGTATTATTCAAACCGGTAACAAAATTCATGGCGGACAGGGCGCAGAGGGTTCAGAACACAATCGATCAGGCGGAAAAAGACAAAGCCGATTCGCACAAACTGCTTGAACAGTACAAAGACAAACTGAAAAATGCCGAGGCCGAGGCGGAGCAAATTGTAAAAGCCGCCCGTAAAGACGCCCAGACGGAAGCGGGGCAGATCATTGCCGAAGGTAAAGCCGCAGCCCTTGCGCTGACTGCTTCCGCCCACAGGCAGATTGAATCGGAACGGCAGGCGGCCTTCGCGCGTTTCAAAGTTGAGGCTGCCGCTCTTGTGATGGCGGCATCCGCCCGTTTGGTGCAGAGGGAAATCTCCGGCGACGATAACCGCCGCTATGCGGCTATGCTGCTGGACGAGCTTTCTGCGCAGAAAGGAAAAAAGTAGTGCCGCGCGATAACCGATGGGCTGTTGTTTTTATCTCCGTGTTAGGTGAAAACGCACAGGAAGGCTTGTCCTGCCTGAAAGCGCTTGCCGGTCCTGTCAAAACTGTTTCCGGCGCCCTGTTTGGCTATTCCGCCGCGCGACGCCTTGAAAAGCTGTTACGGGAGAGCGTAAGCGCTGTCCAAAACAGCGGCGGTATTGTTGTTGAATACGTTATTCGCTTTATCACTCTGTTAGTTGAAAAGAATCAATTTAAATATATTGATTTAATTTTACAGAGAATAGAAGAACGGATTGACGGACGTAACGGAACACTGACGGTTATTTTTGAATCGGCGGCCCCTATGGACGGCGTTTTAGAGGAAGAACTCAAAACGCGCATTGCCCGGCAGACAGGGGCGGTAAATGTTAAAATGAAAACGCGTCTTGTCCCGGACTTATTAGGCGGTTACCGTCTGCGGGTTGGCGGATTTTATGTTGACGCAAGCGTAAAAGGGCAAATGGAAAAGATGCAAGCCGAACTGGAGGCGGTTTTATAGATGGCAGATTACAGCAGTCTCGCAAGAGTTTTGCAGGAAAAAATTGAACACTGGGAAGGCAGAGCATCCTCCGGCAATGCCGGCTTTGTGGTTCAGGTGGGCGATTCGGTCGCCACGGTGTACGGGCTGGACAAAGCCATATATGGGGAGCTGGTGGAATTTTCAGGCGGAGCGACCGGAATTGTCCTCAATCTGGAAGAAGAATACGCGGGTTGTGTTCTGCTTTCCGGGGAATCGCAGGTTAAAGACGGCGATGAAGTAAGAGGAACCGGCAAAGTGGTCACTGTTCCTTCGGGGACTGCAATGTTTGGGCGTGTGGTTAACCCTCTGGGCGAGCCGGTTGACGGCAAAGGGCCGGTTGCCGCCGATGAATATCTCCCCATGGAATCTCCTGCCGCGCCTGTTATTGACCGCGGCAGTGTGGATACGCCTCTGCAAACGGGCATTATTTCCATTGACGCCATGATCCCCATCGGACGCGGACAGCGTGAGCTGATTATCGGCGACCGACAGACCGGCAAGACCGCTATTGCCATTGACACCATTATCAATCAAAAAGGCAAAGATGTTTTGTGCGTGTACTGCGCAATCGGGCAGAAGTCATCGTCGGTGGCGGCAATTGTCAAAAAACTTGAGGAACAAGGGGCAATGGAGCATACCTTTGTGGTGCTGGCTTCGGCATCGGACTCGGCGGCTCTGCAGTACATAGCACCTTACGCCGCAGTCGCAATGGCGGAGCATTTTATGCATCAGGGAAAAGATGTGTTAGTCGTTTACGACGATCTTTCCAAGCACGCAGTTGCGTACCGCACGATCAGTCTGCTTTTGCGCAGGCCTCCGGGACGCGAGGCTTTTCCCGGCGACGTGTTCTACCTACATTCGCGGCTGTTGGAACGGGCGGCAAAACTTTCGCCGGCAAAAGGCGGCGGTTCAATTACCGCACTTCCCATTGTTGAGACCCAGGCCGGTGACATTTCATCGTATATTCCAACCAATGTTATTTCCATTACCGACGGGCAGGTCTTTCT
>JAIRUC010000176.1 GCA_031254615.1 Treponema sp.
CGTATGTACGGCGGATTACCGATAATAACGTCAAAACCTTCGGTATTGAATTCATGCCAGTCAAAGGGGTTTATGTCGGGATCGCCAAAAAAGTCATAGTCAAAAAGTTGCTTCCGGTCGATAAGCGAATTCCCGCACTTAATATTCCCCGTCATATCCGGCAAGATATGTCCCCTCAGGAATAATTCGGTCTGACCCTTGTCATAACCTTCATCAAGGATTTTCAGATACAAACTCATAATGGCGACTTCGGTCGCTTCCCGGTCTATGTCAACACCAAAAATATTGTTTTTCAGAATTTCCGTTTTCTTTTTGAGCGTTAGCTGAATTTCGTTATCAGTATTGGTAAAAAAATCGTCCCGGTATTTCTTTTGCATCGCTGCGGTTGCTTTGGCGTACCATTCCCGATGATATTCTATCAGATAATGAAAAGCGCCTAACAGAAAACTGCCGGAACCGCAGGCCGGATCACAAATTTTAATCGCTTCTATTTCTTCCGGTGATTTATCCTTTATCTTTACACCTACCGTGTTTTCTACAATGTAATCAACAATATATTGAGGGGTATAGTATACGCCCCCGGCATGGCGGACTTCGGGCTTTTGCTCAACTTTTGCCTGATGGTTTTCGGTAAGTCGTATTTTGCTCCCTAAAAACCGCTCGTAAATCCGTCCTAAAATTTCAGGTTCAATCATGTCAAATTCATAAGGCGAATGAGGCGGGCATAACTGCCTGATTATATCCTTGATAACCGGATCATCAATAGTGATGGTTTCTGAAAAATGTTCTTTAAAAAGCAGACCGTTATACTCTTCATCAAGATTTCTGAACAGAGGAATTAAGTGGGGATAAATATTTTCTTTTACTTTAAGAATTGACAATAGAGTATTTTCACTTTCAATTTCACGGTCTTCAAGGTTGCGGATAAAAATCAACCGGTCAAGAACCCGCTGCACCGCCTCGTTTATATGATCCACCGAAAGCTCTTTATTCCGTATCGCGACATTCCTAGCCAATGTTTCCCGCCATGCGGAAATGTCAGCAAGAAATTCATCATCTAATGATTTTGTGTTTTTACCCACCTTGCCGATTAGCCGCTCTATGCTCCCTTCCGTGACCGCATCTTTAGAAAAGGCATCCCATATTACATCCCATGTATCAAGATAAGTGTGATACTCCAGATCAAGACCCTTTATCAATCCTTGTAATGGGTTTTCAAAAACCGGTTTTTCAAGACCGTTGAAAACCCTGAAAGTTTGAAAATCAGTAAGGATGACAATAGGAGTTTTTCCATGGGAAGAAAACGCATAACGCTTAGCCTGAAAAACAGGAATATTTCCGTTTAAGTCTACATGAGGCGCTTTTGCTTCCACAAAAAATTTTTCCCGGTATTTTGCGCCTTCTTTGATCCTAAAGGCATAATCCGGCTTTTTTGTAGTGGAATTGTCACGCTGGCTGTATTCCCTGTAAACATCCCAAAATTTTCTGGCTATTTCAGTTTGTTGAAAATCCCAGCCCAATGCGGTAAAAAATGGATCTATAAACCGGTTGCGGGCTTCAGTCTCCTGAAAATTTTTTGACATATATTGGCTTTCATTTTTATCAAAATCATTGATGAGTTTATGTACTGCTTCCCTTCCGGTTTGTCTTGTCATGGTATAGAAATAGTATGAAGAGAAGCATTTGATTTGTCAATAATCTAAATTTGTTGTAAATATTTACATTTCACAAACAACTCCCCACTCCCTACGCTCCACTCCAAACTCCCCGCCATCAAATCAATTTAAACTCTTTCGCCGTTAAACACAACTCCCTATTCCAGCGGGGGCCGTTCAGGTACTGTCTGCGGGTTTCAATGTCCTCAATTCTGCTGGCGCGGCGCTGAAGGCGTTTGAACGCCATGCTGACGGCAGTGCTCATATCAACAAGAGTGGCATTTGTCTGTTTTAGAATAAGATATTTTGCGTAAAAGTAAAAAGCTTCCCACGGATCCATTTCGCACAGACGCTCGTCACGCAGTATTTTTTGCATTTTTTGAACAGCGTCCGTGTCGTCTGACAAGTGGCTAATCGCGAGTGAATTGAACAGGCAGATCAGCCTGTCCTGAATTTCTCCCTGGGTAAAGTACAAATGTTCACATTGGGCAAAGCCGCTGCTCCAGTTTGGCTGTTCCGTGTAAAGAAAATTATCTTTTGAAAAAGGATTGTTTAACGTACCGGACAGTGCAACGGCTTTTTGATAGTCGCCTTCCAAGTAGGCGGCTTCAATTTCAAATAAATCCGCATCGTGGTTTGCGGATTCCGGCTTGGAAACAGCAGTATCCTGTAAATAAATTTTTGTGCGGTAAATCCATGCGGCGAACAGGCTGTCTTTTTCTACAGTATTACTGCCATAAGGGGTCTTACTCAGCGAATCAAAAATATCATGCGCTTTTTTGTAAAAACCAAGTTCAAAATTTACACGCCCTTCAAGAAAACGCGAACGGTCTGCCCAATCGGGGCGTCCTGCGGCAATTGACTGTTCAATTGATTTTTTCGCAAGCTGTAATGCTTTAAATACATTTCCATACAAAAATTGTGCCGCCGCCGCGTAGTAGGAAGTTATCCCCATCTCATGATAATTTCCGGTTTTTTCCGCGTTATCCAATGCAAAATTCAAGTATTCGATAGTTTCGGTAGTTTGTTGTTTGGAAAGGCACGCCAACGAAAAAAGCCGGTAGCCCTGCGGAAGACAAAAATTATTTTTACTCTGTCCAAGCATTATCGCTTCCTTCGCCTTTTCCACCGCCATGGTAATATCACGCCGGCCAAGATAAAACCCGCAAAAATTTACAATTATCTGCGCTTTCAAAACAGGAAAATCATCAAAGCCGCCGCCCTTGCCGTCTACTGTCTGCTCCATAAAAACCTTGTCGATATCGTGTTCCCTTCCGGTATACAGCGCCCTTGATGTCTTAAAAATGTAGCGTATCGCCGCGGCTCTTTGCTCGGAGACAAGTTCTTCCAGCTGTCCGTTTCTTAACGCCAGTTCCAGCCCTGACGTAGTTTCATTGACTATATCCGATGTAATTGATTTTAATAACAAGAGATCGTCAATTTGATTTGCGCCTTCCAGTCCGTTAATGATTGTTAGAAGCCTGAAACACGGATTAATATTCCGCTTGCCGGCCCAGCTTAACAGTCTTCTGCTGACAAGCGCTTTTATAGAAGAGGTTTTTTCGCCTAATACCCTGCGGGAACGGTCTTCATAAAACTTGTTCAACGGCCACGGTTCGCGCGGATTATCAATTACACCTAACGTGTATAAAATGGAAAACGCCCTTGATATCATTACGGGATTTTTTTCCTCTTCTTCAAAAAGCCGCTGGAACAGCTCCGGCGAAAAATAACGTCCAAAAAGAGAGACGGCATAAATTATTTCCCAAAGTTCATTCGTAAGACGCGGAATAAAAAGCGGTTTGTATTTTTTGCTGTCTATTACTTCAATATTGTCAAAAACACCTTCCCAAATCTGCATCTTCTCCGCCGGCATTTGCTCTTCTACAGTTCCCAGAATTAAAAGTTTTTCCTTTTTTTCGCTGTTAATTTCATTTAACGTATCCAACAATAAATTGACAACTTTTTTGCCTGCCAAATGTATATTTTCCAGAGCCAATATCGGAGTATATTTCTTTTTTTGCGCCGCATTAATATAATATTCCAAAAGCAAAGTCAAAAAACGCTTTACGGTACGGACAATAAAATCAGAAACTTCATCTCTAACGCGCTCACGGAACAATAATTCCCACAGGCTGTCCAGTTCTTCGGCGGGCTGTTGCTCGCCTGAAAGCGATCGGATATTCAGCGACCATGCGTCGACAAGCGCGCCAAGCCCGATACTGCCAAAACAAATGGAAAGGACCGGGAAATCTTTGTTAATTTTTTTACAGTAATCGTAAAGGCCGCTTCTAATCTGCGAAAAGGCTTTTCCGGCAATTAATACATTTTTATTCCGGTGCTGTTCAAAGATTGAAGCGACATCATTTTGCAAATCAGAATCATCATTTGAATACGGCTTGAATACCCTCAACTTTTTTATTCTGCAAAAACCATCTGAGCCGTATTTATGATTTTTCTTTTCACTGCCCCACACCGAAGGTTTTTCAAAACTGGCATAGGGGATAAATTTTTCGATTGTCTTTGTATCCAAAAAAACGCCGCCGCAGTTCGCCAGAAACCGGCACAATGGCTCCGGGGACTTTGGCAGATCACTGCTTATAACAAGCGAAAACCCAAAAAGCTCAGACGACGCTTCAATGGTTTTTGTCAGGCTTTCGATTAAAATATACAAATCCAGCCAGATACCGATTGCCTCTTCATTTATAACCGCCGATATTACAGATTTGTCCCCGTTAATCTTTCCTCCGGCGTCTGTAATTGAGCGAATGAGCAGTTCATCAATTTGACGAACAAGATCAGGCTGTGTGCGCAGAAGTTGGGTTTTAAACTTGAGAAAAAAGAACAGATTTATCATATTCCCTATATTATCGGCAAGAAAAAGAAGCGAATGTATGCCTAAAGATTGGTTACATGGAGTCAGGCAGGCGGTGCGCGCGCCGGAAAAACTCTGGGGGAACCTGCTCCGGAGCCTCTCTCATCCTTATTAAATAAGATGTCAAGACAATAGTCTTGCTTGACAATGGTGGCTATTGCGATTATATCTTAAGTACTTGGATATAGGTGAATTAAATGCTCAAACCATGTGAACTACTTGAAAATATACTGCTCGACATCGAAAATGGTATCAAAAACAACATCAATACAACTACTCTTAGTAAAAAATACAATATTTCAAGTACCCATTTACGCAGATTATTCAGCTTTGCTTTCAAACAGCCTATTGCTTCTTATATACGTTCTCGAACATTAGCGGCAAGCCTTAACGATATACTGAAAACAAATACCAATATTCTTGATATTGCGGCTGAATACGGTTTTGAATATGAACAGTCATACATAAGAACTTTCCAGCGTGAATTCGGAATAACCCCCGGCAACTTGCGCAAGACAAGGCAAATTGTAGAAATCACATCGCCGCTTCATCTTTTTGACGGAAACAAAATGGATGATGATAG
>JAIRUC010000188.1 GCA_031254615.1 Treponema sp.
GACGTTACTCTGCTCAATTCATACGCTCTGGGCAATGTCAGCGTGGACAAGACATCCGGTACCGGCACCACATGCGCCGGGGGGCTTGTAGGAAGGGTAGTTGGTACTAGTAATAGTACAACGGTAAAATACATCATACAGTACTGTTTCGCCGCGGGCACGGTTTCCGCCAAATCCGCCGTTACCGGCGCCGTGTACTCAGGCGGCATTGTAGGACAAATGAATATTACGGGAGACAACACCGGCACCCTGAAAAACAACGCGGCGGTTGGTACCAGCGTGACGGCAATGGGTTCCGGCGCAAGCGCCGCTACGGTGGGGCGTATTTACGGCGGTATCACAACGCAGGTTACTCCCAGCGCCAATTATGCCCGGGAAACCATGTTCCTGGGCACCGGGGCGCATACCTACAATCCGTATCCGGTATTAACCCCTGTTACCGCGACAGATAACGCCGCAGACCGCGACGGTTCTAATAGAACCTCTGCCCAATTTACTTCTACCGTCACAACCTCCAGCGGCTCATGGTTGAGCGCTTCCATGCTTGACTTCAACAATGCCGATCACACCGGTATCTGGGACTTCAGCAGCATATCACGGGGTTATCCTAAACTGGCGAATGTGGGGGGACAGTGATTAAAAATCGACATTCTTGCCGCCTAAAGCAAGAGGAGCTGTTATCAATTAGCAGAGGTATCAGTCGTTTTTTCGTTACTCGCCGGGGCAAGAAACCGGACTGCTGCCTCGTGGTAATAAGCGGTTCTCTCCGCCACTGTCATCCCTTTCGTTTCATCCTGAATCATGAGCCGGGCGGCATGGACTTCCCGGAGAGCTGACGGTTCGTTAACAATATCCGGATCGTTCATATAATCATCAATCAGGGCTTTCATCTTTGCACGTTTTTCAGCATCCTTTGTTATCTCCAATTCCAGGGGGACATACTCAGACGTAAATGGCTTAAATTTCCCGGCTTTTATCTCTGCAAACAGTTTCATTGTATCGGCCTGCATCATCAGCAAAGGGAAAGTTGAAAATTGTGGTTTCAAGATAAATCGTTGGTACTCTCATATTTTTCCTTTGGATATTTTATCATTTTTTCCCCTGAAGATAAAGTTAAAACACATAACGATATAAAGCAAGCAGTATTTTACTTGATTACAAACTTTTTACGGACAATTTTACTCCGCGCCCATGCAAGTACCAACAGCTTTTGCTGTATCGATCATATAATGATCAGTTGGCACATTCTTAACTTTGCCTTCGGGAACGCTCAAATCGACAGAGCCAATTGTGTCTCCGAGCAGGGCGACCATTCTGCCGTATTTGCCTTTTGCTAGAAGTTCGGCGGCGGCAGTGCCAAGGCTGGTGGCAAGGACGCGGTCGGTAGAGCTGGGGATTCCTCCGCGCTGAACATATCCTAAAACAGTGGCGCGGGTTTCCATGCCGGTCTCTTCCTGAATTTTTTGTGCGACGCGGTACGCAACAGAAGGGCCGTTTTCCGCGCGGAATTTTTTCCGGTCTTTTTTGTCCATCTCCGATTCTTTGACAGACATCGCGCCTTCTGCGGCAACCACGATCGAAAACATCTTGCCGGATTTTGAGCGCTTTTCAAGATGGCGGGAAATTACGCGAATATCGTACGGGATTTCCGGAATCAAAATTACATCGCCGCCGCCGGCGACTCCCGCGTACAGCGCCAGCCAGCCGGCTTTGTGTCCCATTAGCTCAATAACGATGATACGGCTGTGACTCTGCGCGGTTGAGTGCAGGCGGTCGATAGCTTCCGTCCCGATTGTCAATGCGGAGTCAAAACCAAAAGTTTTATCTGTGCCGAAAATATCGTTATCAATTGTTTTGGGAAGGCCGATAACATTCAGTCCCTCGCGCGAAAGTTTGTAGCCGGTTGTGTTGGTGCCGTTTCCGCCCAGCACAACAAGGCAGTCCAGTTCCAGTTTTGCGTAAGTTTCTTTTATTGCCGAAACCTTGTCGGTTATATCGTCATCTTTACCGTTAGGTGCAAACGGCTTTTCCCTGCTGGAGCCAAGGATTGTCCCGCCCCGTGTAAGTATGCCGGAAAAATCCGCCGGTTTGAGTATCCGGACATCTTCGTCAATAAGACCCCGGAAACCGTTGGCGATACCGACAATTTCCATGCTGTAACGGTCATGGGCCGCCCGGCAGACGCCCCGGATAGCGGCATTCAGCCCCGGACAATCACCGCCCGCCGTGAGTATACCGAATCTCTTTGTTACGCTGGCAACTGCCATATTTCTTTATATCCTAAAAAAAGGCTTTTATCAAGGCTGTTTCGCCTTTGCCTCGTTCCAGAATTTATCCATAATTTGCAGATTACCCTTGTTCATTTCATTGCCGGATTCTTTCATTTTTGTTTCGACATATTTAAAGCGCCCGGTAAACTTGGCGTTGGTACGGTGCAACGCCGCCGAAGGTTCAATTTTATGAAAACGGCAAAGGTTGATCACGGAAAACAACAGATCGCCAAGTTCGTTTTCCAGCTCCGTTTTTTTCAGCTCTGCCAGTTCGTTATACGCAAAATTTCTTTCAGCTTCGATTACTTCTTCAAGTTCTTCTTTTATTTTTGAAACTACTCCATCCGTGTCCGGCCAGTCAAATCCAACCTTTGCCGCTTTTTTCTGAAGTTTGTACGCGCGATCCATAGGAGGAAGCCCGCCGTTTACTTCATCAAGAATGGAATCTTTTGGCTTGCGTCCCTCCTGATTCACTTTTATCGCCGCCCAATTGTCAAGCACTTCGGCGCTGTCCTTAACTTTTACATCGGCGAATACATGAGGATGTCTGCGGATTAATTTGTCGCTTACTTTTTTCAGCGCGTCCGCAACCGTAAACTTGCCCTCTTCTTCGTGCATGTAGCCGATCATGGTCGCCAGCAGAAACAAGTCCCCCAGTTCTTCGGCAACATGGTCGGGATCGTTTTCATCGATGGCTTCAAGGCACTCGTAAGTTTCTTCAACTAACGACCCCCGCAGGCTTGACGGAGTCTGCTCCTGATCCCACGGACAGCCGCCCGGCCCCCGTAATTTTGCTACAATGTCGTATAACGCTTTGAATGATTCGCTTACAGTCATACTGCCTCCACAGATACATCTTCGCTCTTTCGGCGCGGCAAAGGCGTCGAAATATTTTTTTTTCTTCCACTCGTCCAGTAAAGTTTCCGGCTCGCAGATAAATGTCTGCTGCAAAAGACCCGCCCCGGCATCCAGCGCGGGGGCGAGCGTTTCGTTTTCGGCGGCGGAAAAGTCCGACAGTACCCAGTCGAATATTCCCTCGCCGCTGCCGGCAGGGCCGCCTTCGCCCGGCAGGCGCGCGTCGGGGCGGCCGATGCCAATGCGCAGACGCCAAAAATCCGCGCCGCCAAAACAGCTCTTCATTGAGCGAAGCCCGTTGTGTCCGCCAAGGCCGCCCGCAAATTTCAGCGAAATTGTCCCAAGCGGGAGTTCCAACTCGTCGTGAACGACAATTATTTCTTCAATTTTGATTTTATAAAAAGAGGCGGCGGCAAAAACCGATTCGCCCGAAAGATTCATGAAAGTTTCCGGCATTAAAAAGTGCAAGTTCTCCTGCGAAGCGTACAGCCCCTTAAACTTTTTTTGCCATGAAAGGGACGGGTAAAAAGGCAGAGCCCCGGCAAGCATACGTCCCGCATTGTGTCTGTTAAGCGCATATTTCCGTCCCGGATTCCCCAGAAAGGCGGTAAGTTTGATCATAATTACAGTATGAAGTTCCTGCAAAATTATAGCAATAGCGTCCCTGCATGTTAAATGCTGTTTGTGTTTAAAGTTAATATATGTGGGATTTTACTCTTAAATTGATGTACATACTCCCTGTTTTTGTAATTTTTTTATTGTCAGTATGCAAGTATTTTATTATATTACTTAAGGAGGTGTTTATGAAACGAAAAATTTTAAACATTGGTATTTTGGCTGCGATTATTCTCGCAGTATGTATTACATTATCATGTGACAGTACAGAGGATGAGCCCGGCAGTGTTGAGCCCGTTTTACATGTCTATCTGTGTTTTGGGCAGTCGAATATGGGCGGGCAGGCGTGGAATGCGGATGGATCATACAATTATAACGGAAGGGTTCCCGATGAATACAAAAAAAGTATTCCCGATAACTTTAAAGTAATGGCATCGGCCAATTTTAATCCTTCCGGCCGCACAAAAGGTGAATGGTACAAGGCAGAACCGCCGCTGTGCCGCACATCAAACGGTTTGTCCCCGGCAGATTATTTTGGGCGATACCTTGCCGGACGTGTCAAAAAAGGCGTAACTATCGGCGTTATTGTTCTTGGAGTTGACGGTTGTAAAATCGAAATGTTCCATAAGACAGATGGTGCGGCTTATATTGCGAAACCAGGGCTGGCAAGTTACGAAAAAGAACAGGCCGCCTTGTACGGCAATGATCCTTACGGCCGCATGGTAGAATTGGCAAAAAAAGCAATGGAAGAAGGCGAACTTAAAGGTATACTAATGCATCAGGGTGAATCGGGCGCCGACAATGGAAGCTGGACTGCTAAAGTAAAACAGATATATGACGATTTACATACCGATCTGGAGCTTACGGAACCGCTGCCTTTCTTGGCGGGTCAGACAGTTAGCATCAATAATAGTACGATAAATACTTTGCCAAGTACGCTTTCAAATGCTCATGTTATTTCATCATCGGGCTGTCAGGCCGGCTCTGATAATTTACATTTCAGCTACGAAGGGTACAAAACTTTGGGTACCCGTTACGGAGAAAAAATGTTTGATTTGGTATACAAAGGTACCAATTTAGCCAAGTAAAAATCAAAGTCAGCGCACATGGTGTAATGCCATGTGCGCTTTTTTAAAAATTCAAAAAAGGCAATCCTGGAACAATAAGGTAAAAATCATATAGTATACTGAAAAATAGGGAAGACTATAATTTGAACCACTCTGATGTTTTACAGGAAATACTGCGGTACATTGACGTGCACATAAAAGAAAAACTGAGCGTCGAAATATTGGCGCAGAGGGCAGGTTATTCTCCGTATTATTTTTGCCGCGGGTTTCAGGCCGATGTGGGCTGTTCAATTATGGAATATGTAAGGAACAGGCGGCTGGCTTACGCGGCGGCGGAACTCAGCTCCGGGCGGCGGCTGGTTGAAATAGCCGTTGATTACGGATTTGAAACACATTCGGGTTTTTCAAAAGCGTTCCGCCGCTATTTCGGCTGCCCTCCCGAAGTATACCGCGCCTATGCCGCTTTCGATATTCCAAAACTGCCCGTACTGAAAGAAAAAAATCAATTTGTACCAAGCTGTTTTTCGGAGCCGAAAATAATCGCCAAACGAGCGGCCTTTAAAATAGCGGGTTTTCCCATTACCATAAATCCGCAAAACCGTGAAAATTATAAAGCGATTCCCAAGTTCTGGGAGGAATGTAAAACCGGCGGAAAACTGGAAAAATTACACGGCGAATCTTTCATTAGAAATCATGTGGAATACGGAGCCTGCATTATCGAAAATCCCGAAAGTGAAAGATTTGTATATTTCATCGGAGTTGAAGCAAATAGTGGGCAGAACATTCCCGATGAATACGATGTTTACACAATACCCGAAGCCGCGTTTGCTGTTTTCACAACATCTCCCAGCTACGAAGAAAATTTTTCGTCAATAAAAGGCGGGGACAAATGGCAGTTTATTTTTTCAGAATGGCTGCCGAATTCAGGCTATGAATTTGACGGAACCGCCTTTGAACTTTACGACGAACGCAGCACGAGCAAGACGGGAAAAGTCTGCGATATTTATATTCCTATTGCGGAGAGGGAGCTTTAGTATTGGGAGTGGGGTTGTTGTTTGTAAACTTCATTATTGACAACAAAAAGAGAAAGCCTTAAATATAAGTAGATATAGTATCCTTATTTTATTAAAACATGGTACAATAAATTAGTATATGAGCCTTTTTACGCAAAGATTACAGCTTTTTCACAAAAAAGCTCCTGTCGTATCTGCCGAGGCACAAGATTCCACTTTGCCCACAGAGCAGGACTTGGTACGCGCGGGAGCGCTGCTGGCGAGGGAAAAGAATTTTAAAGACCTTGTAAACATATTTGTGGAACAGGCGCAGGATATTTCCCGCGTTGACTTATCCGCTTTTTATATTCTGAAAGACGCCGAAGATAATGACAGTGATTTAAAATTGATTTTTAAAAGGGGAAGGTATCCTGTTCCCGAAACAATTTCCGGCACCGGCGAGCTTGTTCGTTTTTTGCGTGAGTGCCGCGAAGCCCTTATTTTTAACAACAGACCGAATCATGAAGCGCCGGCTTTTTTAAAAGAAGTTCTTATCCATCCCGCGATGAAGAGCGGCATGGCGCTTCCCATTGTAAGTCCCCCGCGCGAGATCGGCGTTTTATTTGTTGGCTCGCAAAAACCGTGCTTCTTTAACCGCCGTCGTTTTCACTTTCTCGATTCCTACACAAAACTTGCCGGAGGGGCAATGCAAACTTCGCGGCTTCTTGATGAAACGCGGGTTTCTTCCAGAAAGATTGATTCTCTTGAACGGTATCAGGAAAATGTTTTTAACTCCATGACCAACATGGTTATTACTACGGACGCCGACGGACAAATTTATTATTTTAACGAACCCGCGGCCCAGTCTATGGGGCTTGTCGAAGACGATCTGGGTCGCAGTCTGGAAAATATTTTCCGCAAATCACTCTCTGCAAAAACCCTCAAAACAATTTTAAAGAGTCTGGAAGACGGAAGCGAGATTTTAGGTCTTGAAGGAATCTACCGCAATGGGAAAAATGAATTGGATTACTCGCTCAATATTTCGCCGCTTAAAACACCGCGCGGTAAAAAGGAGGGGCTTACCCTGCTGTTTACCAACCAAACACGCGAAAAGGAGTTAAAGCAAACTGTTCAGGCAGTGAGCGAAGACCGGCGCGTCATTAAGGATATGTTCGCGCGCTATATGTCCCATGAAGTTATAGAGAATATGATGGCAGCGCCGGAAAGTATAAAACTGGGAGGCGATAAAAAAACAGCGACTGTATTCTTTGCCGATATACGCGGGTATACCAGTTTTTCCGAAACTCGTGAGCCTGAAGAAATTGTAACGATCCTTAATGAATACTTCAGCGAGGCTATCCAAAATATTCTGCAATACAGGGGCTATATAGACAAGTTTATCGGCGATTGCATAATGGCTGTGTGGGGCGTTCCCATGATGTCGGAAAAAGAAGACCCCTATAACGCCGTCTCCTGCGCTCTTTCCATACAGGAAATGGTGCGTTCCGCAAAAAGAAAATTTTTTAAGAAGTCCGCATCCGGCCTGCGAATCGGAATAGGAGTCAACACAGGTCCGCTGGTAGCGGGGAATCTGGGAAGCATGCAGAGGATGGATTACTCGGTTATCGGCGATACGGTTAATCTTGCGGCACGGCTGGAAAGTGTAGCGGGACCTGACGAGGTTATTGTTTCTCAGATGACGTATAACCAAATAAAGGATAAGTTCCGGTTTGAAGAAAGACAGCCGGTACGTGTTAAAGGCAAAGAAAAGCCCATTAAGATATACAATGTCTTGAGTATTAAGTGATAAAGGAGGTGCGAAATTATGACAAATTATTTTAATTCATTACTGGGGATTGATATTCCATTCTGGGTTTTTATCGCTGTACCTGCGGTACTCATTTTGCTGGCGCTTTATTTGCTCTGGTTTGTGCATACCAGACTTTTCAAATCCCGCCTGCGCAGGATTGTTGATGCCAAAGATACGCAGCAAACAGAAGATGCTATCAGAAATTTTGAGCTTCATTATCCGGCGGATAAACTTATGCGTTATTCAAAACGCATGGAAAGATATTCACGGCAAATGGGGCCTCAGGTTGTCCGTCAAACAGGCCTTGCGGACAAATGGGTGCAAAAACTTACCAATTCAACATTACCCTCGGCAAAAGACCTGCGCCGCGTTTTGTTATATTGTCCCAGCGCGTCTCTGTTTAAGGCTTTCCTTGCGGTTGAACAGCACCCTCGTCTTGGAAAAGTGTTTATAGACTGGATGCAGACCGAAGGTGAAGAAAAAGTTATCCGGCTTTTGGCGGAATCATGCAGGGGCGAAACTTTTGTTCCTGCCTTGGCTAAAAGTTTTCTTGAGAATAACCGGTCTGTCCTTTATGAATTGACCGGTGAAGCGGAGTGGTACGTACGTTATTTTGCCTATCAAATTCTGCTGGTTGACAAAGAAACCCTTACTGAAAGAACAATAGAAGACGGTTTTCTTGATCCCCATTATCTGATACGAAAAATCCTTATCGAGAACATTTCTTTTGATCAGGAAAAAACATGGACTGTACTGTGGGACAAACTCATTCACGATCCTGTATACGAAGTACGCGAGGCTGCGCGCAGGCGTATTTCAAAAGAGTGCATGGATCATTATCAGCCAAAAGAAATAACAATGAGTGATGATGAAACAGCCCATGTGCTGGAACTGCTCGATCCCGACTGTCAGGAAGACAGGGTCTTTGCGATGAGTTCTTTGGAAAGCGCAAACAAAGAGCTGTGTTACCCTGCGGCAGTATATCTGGAAAAATGCGGTTCTCTTTCGGCGCTTCTTGCCAAAAACACACTTGAAGATCCTGCTGCATTGGAACAAAGTATGTCCTATTTACAAAAAGCTTTGGAAGTGAATGTTTCAGGTTTTCTTGTTGATTATGCGCCCGGCGACGGAGGCCCCCTGCTTGCGGCCGCGCGGCTTTTGTCCGTTTCCGGCGGAACAGCGGAAAACATCTGCGTTTTAGAGAAAAAAGTTTTTGCGTTTTTTAGTAACAGAAAAACATCTCCGTCTACAGAAGAAATTTACACAAAGACTCTGGAAGCGGTTATTAAAAATGGGAATGTGAAATCATTTGAACTTGCGGCGGAAGAACTTTTACGCAGAGAAAACGATCAGGTTTTTCTTGCGATGCTTTTGCCGCGCCTTCCCCAAAAAGCCGAAGCGGTTTTCCTGCCCATTCTTTTCCGTTTTCTTGAAAACGCCGCTTTCCCCTTGCGTGATGAACTGGAACAGGTACTGGGAACTTTCAGTCCTGATATTATCCTGCCTAAAGTATTTCAAATCCTCAACAGCGGATATTCGGAATATCAACATATTGTGATTATATCGGTACTGAAAATATTGGGGCGGATGAAGCTTACTTTCTGTCTCCAAAAAATACTGGAGAGCCTTCCTGCATTAAAGCCGGAAGAAATCGAAGAATTTGGGCGCCTTCTTGCTGATTATCCGCAGGAAATGTTTGAAGCAAAAGGCAGGCTGCTTCTTGCCTCCCCGGATGCACGCGTACGGGCGTCATTCATTACTATTCTTCCGATAGTAAAGAATGAAAGTTTCATGAAAGATATACGGTCTTCCCTGAAAGACGTTGATCCGGATGTTCGGGTCGCTGCAATCAAAGCGCTGTTGGGGTTTGGGGAATTACGCCTCTTAAATCAGGAAACATCAATGTTACACGATCCGGTGGAAAGAGTGCGCCTTGCAACTGCGGAAGTTATCGCAAGACACGGTAATGCCGCTGCAATGGAAATATTAAAAAACATCACAGTCGATCCCAACGAAACCGATGTAGTAAAGATCGGAGTTATTACAGGGCTGGGACAGGCCGCAAATGCGGAGGGCATAACAATTCTTGTTGATGTTTTAGATTCAATTGACGGGTTACGTGAATATGCGGAAAAAGCCCTTGCTATGAGAATAGCAAAACGTGACATTACGCAGCTTATTGAAATATTTAAAGACGCAGAGCCGCCGTTACGGGAAAAACTTATTCCGGTCTTCAAAGCGCAGGGAAGCAAAGCAGAGCCGCAAATTGTAGAAATCTTAAAAGACGAAGTCGCGTCTATAAAACCTTATTTTGTCAGTATTCTGGAAGAGACGGGATACATTGGCATGACTATAAGGCGGCTGTCAAACAAAAATGTGGACATAAGGAGAGATGCCGCTTTACTGCTTTCACTTATGGACACCTTATCCGCCTACCGGGGCTTGATTCTTGCGGCAAAAGATCCCGATCAGGAAGTACGGGTATGTGTGGTTAAGGCTTTGGAAAAAGTGAAAAACTCCCAAAGCCGTGATATCCTTGAAAAACTCAAAGAAGATCCGGATAACCGTATCCGTAAATACACATACTGGGCATTGGAAAGGCTGGATTCATTGGGGATGGAATAAAGGCAATCCCGAAACAGTGAAGGGCAATATTAGAACAGCCTAATCTTCAGGAAAATACTACATTGAATGTGAGAGAACCTGCCTTGTTCTCTCACATCTTGTATTTTTCGGAGGATTAAAATGATAGCGTTATATCTGGCCTTATCAAACGGTTTTTCACTTGACAGAAAAAGAACTCACATCATTGATGATTTTTTCTTACAAAATTACGGTGAGAATCAAAATGAAGATACTTTTAATCAAAAAAAATCCGCATTGAAAAATAACAGAAATGCAAACAAAGTTAAAACTATTTTTTATACAAGTAAATGGCATAAAATTATAAATATTTTAAAAAGCAATCGTGGAACAGTGAAGGGCAATCCGGGAACAGCCTAGCATCCAAACAAATACGACAATATACATAAAGACACGGAGGATTTTATGGACAGCATAAGAGTTGGTTTGATAGTTCCTGTTATTGTGGCGGCTGCATTAATTTCCACTTTATGTATGGGTTTGAAACAATGTTCAGAAGGCGACAATATTGCATTTGGCAGCCATGTTTTTATTGGCGTTGAAGCTGATAATGGTTTAAAGGAAAGTCTCCGATAATAGACTTGTTCAACAACCCGGTTGGTTGTTGAACAAGTCTTGCAGTTTTACGGTCCACGACTTTTAAAGTAATTTTTCCTTTGAATTTACCTATTCATTAAATTAGCAGAAGAAAAATACTTGAAAACGGAAAGGGGCTGTCCAGAGATGTTGCTTCCCGGACAGCCTAATCTGCCGCTAACTTATTCCCAATTTTGTAATAATCGCGTTAAAGCGTTCCGGCAAAGAAGAAGAAAAAATACGCCTTTCTGTTTCGCCCGGCAGAATAATTGCGAGGGTTTTTGAGTGGAGCATAAGCGTCGCTGTGGGGAAATTTTTGTCGGCGTGACCGTAAACCGGGTCACCAAGAATGGGATGCCCAATGTGCCGAAGATGAACGCGAAGCTGATGGGTACGGCCTGTTTTGGGACGGAGTATAACAAGCGAATAATTTTGCCAGCTTTTTATAACTTTGTAAAAAGTAACGGCGGTTTTTCCGTTATTTGAAACCGCAAAGCGCTTCCGATCCTTTGGGTCTCTTGCGATAAAAGTTTCTATCCGGCCTTTTTTCTCTTTTGGCGTTCCGCAAATAATAGCAGCATATTTTTTAATTACTTTGCGATCTTTAAATTGCTGCGCAAGAAAAGCATGAGCCTCGTCGTCATAAGCGGCGATGATAAGCCCGGATGTTTCCTTATCAAGACGGTGAACAATACCGGGGCGCAAACCGATAACTTTGCTTTCGTTGTTTTTTTGCCTTCTGAAATACAGCGCGTTTGCGAGAGTACCCTGCCTGTTACCCGCTCCGGGATGAACGACCATTCCCTGCGCCTTGTTTACAACAACGCATCTTTCGTCCTCATAGACAATATCAAGCGGAATATCCTGCGGAATAATATACTGCACGGGCTCGTCTTCCCAGCAAAGTTCAAGAATATCTCCCTGCTTCACGGGGCGGGAAAGTTTAACAGGTTTTCCGTTAATTTTTGCGGTAAGGCCTCTTGCCTTTATCTGCGAACGGGAGAGCAGCCGCAAAATTTCTGACACATAACGATCCAGCCGCAGTCCTGACCTCTGCTCTAACCGCGAGCCTAAAGAGGGATTTTCTTCGACTGTATGCAGAAAATTTGGCATTATTCTGAATCGGACTCACCTGTTTCAGGTGTCTCGTCTTTATCAATCGCCTCTGTATCATCGGGCGGGTCGCCATAGGGCGATATTTCAATAACGGCGGTACTTTTCGGCCTGCTTTCTATTCGCTTGCGTTCTTTGCTTCGCTTTATCAATGTAATAATTAAGTCCGTACACGCGATTGCCGCCGAAATGCCCGCGGCAGTCAACAAAACTTTTTCGTACTCATCCTTTGTCATTTCCGCAGCACCCGCCGATTTCAGCGGCCATGGCGCATAACGCCTTCCCATATCTGACATATCCATGCCGTTGGCATCATTCCAGCGGTTAAGATCGGTAATTACTGTGGCAAAAAACAGGGAAAAGGGAAACACCCCAAAAGCGATTATATCCCAACGGCGAAAATCTTTTGCCCATTGAGGAAAACCAGTTGTATCAAAAGTATTTGATGAGGTGCTTGAAGAAGAATTTGAAGAATTACTGCTCTGCGCTTCTGCCCGTAAAACGGGAGACAGTAAAAGAAAAGTTAATAATACCGCAAAAATAAAATTCTTCATTATTCCTTAAAAAGCAAACTGCCTATCCGCAGCATTGTTGAACCTTCTTCAACAGCAATTTCAAAATCATTTGACATTCCCATCGAAAGACATTCCCAGGAAAAACATTCGCATGAATGACATTTCCCGTTTTCCTTCGGAGGGAAACGCCTTTCAAGTTCTTTTTGCGCATTAACAATCTGCCTGAAAGATTTACGAATCAACGCCGTATCCTGCGTAAAGGGCGCCATGGTCATAAGCCCGCGCACTTTAAGATTCGCGCTGTCTAAAACCATTTGCGCCGCCCGAAAAAGCCCGTCAAGATCCGCAAAGCCGTTCTTTGATTCCTCGCCGGTGTGCATCTCAAGAAGAACTTCAAGCGGATGTTCGCGCCCGGCAGAATGTTTTTCAAGCTCGGTGATAATTTCTTCCCTGTCTATCGACTGGATGCAGTTAAAAAAGCAGGCGGCGGACTTTGCCTTGTTCCGTTGAAGAGAGCCAATCAGATGAAGCTGAACACGGGACTTAAACGATTCAAACTTTTCCATCGCTTCTTTTACTCTGCTTTCGCCAAAACAACGGATGCCCGCTTGATAGGCTTCTTCGACTTTAACGACCGGAAGAAACTTTGTTACACCCATCAGGGTAATTTCTTCCCGTTTCCTCCCTGCGGAGTTGCAGGCCCTTTGAATCCTATCTTCTATTTGTGCAAGATTTTCGGCAATTGACATCCTTAACTTTTATAATCGCACATTCTGAATAGATTTTGCAAGAGACAAAAAAACTTCCGGCGTCAATTGTTCCGCCCGCTCCATGCCGCTAAGGGAGTTTTCCTGCAAAAAACCGGCGCACAGGGCAGGGCTGCCAAAACGGGACGCGCAAAAAACAGACAGATTGTTTTTAATTGTCTTGCGCCTTGACGAAAAAAGAGCGCGGACAAGCGGGGAAAAAACCGGTACGGGAGCGGGCGCGTTGCGATTTTCCAAAAGAACTCCCATGCTGTCAACATTCGGCTGAGGATAAAAAGACGAAGGGCGGATTACCGTCAGGGGTTTTACATTGTAAGCCGTTGCACACAACACGGAAAAAGAGGAATAATCCGGCGAACCGGCGGATGCGGTCATGCGAAGAGCAACCTCTTTTTGAACAGTAACCACTATGCGCTGAAAAAGACAGCCCTTTTCGATTAAATCCGCAAGGAACGCCGCCGCTATGTTGTAAGGAAGATTTCCAAAAAGAAATGAAGCCGCTTTTGTGCCGCCTGTAGTTTGGCTTTTCCATGTTTTAAGTACATCGCCTTCTACAAGACAAAAACTTTTTTCTTCGGCAAATTCGCGTTTTAAAATCCTGATAAAGCCGCTGTCAATTTCAAACGCTTTAACTTTAAGACCCTTTTCGAGTAACATGGCTGTCATTGCACCAAGACCCGGGCCGATTTCCCAAACTTCATCTGCGCCCTGCGCACCTAACGCGTCTACAAGTTTATGCCTTACCGCAGGATTAATTAAAAAGTTCTGGCCGAATTTTTTCCTCATTCCAAGGCCTTCCTGTTCAAGGAAAGTCCGCAGGGCGGAGGCGGAATTGTAGTTGATCATGAAAGAGGCAGAAGGCGATCAACCGCCGCGCGCCGCCTGTTCTCAAAAACGGCAATCAACAATGACACAATAACGGATAAAAAGAGAATCACTGCCGGCATTGAGGCTGAAATGCGCGGCATAATGCCCGCAAGCGAAACAATTTTTTCCATTAGCTGATAGAGCAGGGACAGGGGAAAGGATAAAACAAAGGAGAGTGAGACAAGGTCAAGAACAAGCCAGCTTATTGAACCAATCATAAAAACGGTGGTCAGCGGAACAAGCGCAAGACCGATAACAATTCCCGCCGGGGCAAGGATGCCAAAAGAAAAACCTGTAATGCCAGCTGTGGCAAGAAAAGCGCCGCAGGAGGCGGTAAGCGGCTGTAAAAGAAAATCCGGCGCTTTTCCCGAAAGCAGAGCATAAAGCGGCTGTCCGATTAACAGGATTCCTGCCAGCGCGGAATACGACAGAATAAATGAGATTGAGTTTCCCTGTGCAGGAGAGACAACAATTTGAATTAAAAAAGACAGCGCAAGTATTGACAGCGGCTCTTTGGGAAAAGCGCCGAGGAGCGTTAACACTCCCAACAGATACATAATCGCGGCGCGGTTAAGAGACGGCATTGGGCCTACAATAAAACAGTACAGGCAAATAATCAATGCGCCGGCTATTGACGCGCCTTTAAG
>JAIRUC010000200.1 GCA_031254615.1 Treponema sp.
ATAAAAGGAATTGAATTGACCCTTGCCTATGAAGGCCTGGAAATATCCATTTAAAATTAATTTTACGGGGTCTTGATTGTCAAAAAAGAAAAAGCGTAAACCTTTTTCACGCTTACTGATAATAATTACAGTAATTATCGCCTGTATTCTTCTTTTAGTGCCTGTATTATTGGGCGCTTTTATGTATTTTAACGCTCCTGTACTGCCCGGACGCGAAAGCATTATATCCGATCTTCGCGTTTTACCGCCGGAAGGAATTACAAAAGAGGATGACGGCGTTTACTACATTGAAGTACGGAGGGGTGAAAGCGCCCAATCGGTAGGAAGGCGTCTTGAAAGGGCCGGTCTTATAAAGAGCAGGTATTTTTGGAATTTAATTTGCCGTTATAATGCTGAGCATCTTAAAACCGGCACATACCGCATCGAAGTTCCGGCAAGCCAAATTGCCATTCACCGCATTCTTATTTCCGGCAGGCAAATCTTATACAGGGTAACAATTCCCGAAGGGGTAACCTTAAAAAAAACAGCTTCCATTCTTGAAGATGCTGGTATCTGCCTAGCGCAGGATTTTCTTGAGGCGGCAAAAGACCAGTCTATACTTGAACGTTACGCGATACCAAATAATTCAATGGAGGGGTATCTTTTCCCTGACACATACCTTCTGCCGTCGGAATATCCGGCGGCAAGGGTTGTAGCTTCAATGGCGGATAACTTTTTCGCGAAGCTCAAGCAAATTTACCCTTCTGTTTCCGGCATGAGCCCGAATGAAGTAAACGAAAAAGTTATCCTCGCTTCCATTATCGAGCGGGAGTACAGGGTAGCGTCTGAAGCGCCGCTTATGGCCGGTGTTTTTTATAACCGTCTTAATATAGGAATGGCTCTGCAATCCTGCGCGACTATTGAATATATCATTACCGAAATACAGGGCAGACCTCATCCGTCCGTGCTTTACAAAAGGGACATCGAAATACGCAACCCGTATAACACATACCTTGTGCCGGGTCTTCCTCCCGGTCCAATTTCCGCGCCTGGGGCAGTTGCCCTTAATGCGGTATTTTCCCCCGAAGAAACCGGCTTTTTCTTTTTTTTTCTGGAAGATCCAAAAAGCGGCAGGCATTACTTTTCCGCAACGTTAGACGAACATATCAGAGCGGGTCAGCTTGTGCCGAAAGGCCGTCTGTAAACGGGATCGCTATGGCTTTGATATCAAAAGCGACAATTCAGGAAGTAAATAACCGTCTAGACGCAATTTCCGTAATCGGCGATTATATCAGCCTTGAAAAAAAGGGTGGGCGCTGGTGGGGCAGGTGTCCCTTTCACGCAGGTGGTCAGGAAAAAACTCCTTCTTTCAAAGTTGATCCCGACATAAAAATGTACCACTGTTTTGGCTGCGGCAAGGGCGGAAGCGTCATAAGCTTTATTATGGAGATGGAAAAAATCACCTATCCCGAAGCAATTAAAAACCTTGCGCATAAAATTGGCATTGAGATCATTTATGAAGACGGCGGTACTCAGGAAGAACAGTACAACTCGCAAAAAGAAGAACTTTTTGAATTATACCGAAGGACAACTTTAACCTTTCAGCATTTTTTGCGCGAAAAACCGGAAGGGCAAAACGCGCTGAACTATATAAGAACCAGAGGTTTCTCCGAAGAAATGATCGAACGATTTAAGCTTGGTTTCTCTTCGCCCGATCGTGATTTTTTACATCGATTTTTAATTTCAAAAGGCTATTCGGACAGCTTCCTTGAAAAATCCGGGCTGTTTTCTTCACGTTACAAAAACTTGCCGCTGTTCACAGGAAGACTCATGTTCCCTATTGCAGACAGGCAGGGCAAAATCATCGCTTTTGGCGGCAGGGCAATGCCTGGTGTTCTGCAAAGCGACGGCAGGGAGCCCCCCAAATACATAAATTCCCCGGAGACGGAAATCTATAAAAAAGGGCAGAACCTCTATGCCCTAGACCTTGCCCTTCCCCAAATAAGGCGGGAAAAGACAGTATATCTTGCGGAAGGGTACATGGATGTTATCGCCTTGCATCAGGCGGAAATTACAAATGCCGTCGCCCCCCTTGGCACCGCATTTACTGAAGAGCAGGCCGCCCTTTTGCACCGCTGGGCGGAAAAAATCGTCCTTGTTTTTGACACAGACGAAGCCGGTGAGAAGGCGGCGTACAAGGCAATCCTTAACTGCCGCAAAAACGGGCTTTCCTGCATGATTAGCGCCATCCGGCAGGGGCTGAAAAATGAAATTCCGCAGGAAGAAACAAGAAAATTCAAGGATCCTGCCGATATTTTGCAAAAATTCGGCCCCCAGATATTGAAAAAAGTTATTAATTGTACTATAAATGATTTTGAGTACCTTATTTCTCGCAGCAGGTTGCAGTACAAGGAGCAGGGCAGCGGTATAAACCACGCGGCGGAATTCATGTTTCCGTATTTGGATGCTCTTGATACTGAAGTTGAGCGGGATGACGGTATTGCTCTTGTAGCGGACGCTTTTAGGATAGAGCGGAGCGCAGTTCAAGATGATTATCACAGATGGAAGACAGAAGGACATTCACGGCAGGTTCAGGAAAGGCCAAAACAAACTGATGTGCAGGCCTTGCCGGTTAAATCGAATGTTGAACTTTCTATGCTTACCGCTGTGGCTGTAAATATGGTGCTGTATCCGGAATTCCGTACAGCTCTGGAGATTAAGGAGATTGATGATCCTGCCGCAAAAGAACTTTTCGTTGCAATGGAGGAATGTTTTTCTCATGAGGAAAGCGACATTGATTCTTTGCTTGCAAGGATTAAAAACGAACAGCTTAAATCATTCATTGCCACACGGGGAGCTTCTGCGGAATTTAACGCAGGCTCGGCAAGACGCATTATGGAGGACGGCATAAAAAAGATTAAGATAAAGAGGCTCCGTAAAAGAGTTGTTGAAATTGGCGCGGAAATGAGGGACAGTGAACGGACAGGTGCACAAATCAACCTTGATGAACTACTTGAAGAAAAGAAGTTCATTGACTCCCAAATTCGTAAACTTGAAGGAAGATAATTGATGTTAAATTTTTCAAAGATGATTCACAGAAAAGGTTCTCCTCTTATAAAACATTTTTCAAAAATAACCGCACACAGGGTACAGTTTAAACCGCAGCAGCAGAACGCCACGGGAAAAATTGCCGCTAACGCTGTGGCGGCAGACGCACTGCTTGCGGATTTGGATTCCGCTGTCGGCAAATTACTTGAATACGCAAAAGAGAAAAAAATTCTTTCATACGAAGAACTTTCTGATTTTCTCCCGGAGCATATTACAAACTCTGACAAGATTGAGCAGGTTCTTGCCCTTCTGGAAGCCAATAATGTCCAGCTTGTGGAAGAAGACAGTTTGTCGGAAGAAGATGGAAGCGATGATCGCAAGAACTCTCAAAATTCCAAAAAGAAAGCCGCCGCGTCCGACAAGGAAACATCCCTTGTTGACGATCCTATAAGGCTGTACCTTCGTGAAATAGGAAGGGAGCATCTTTTAACGGCAGAACAGGAAATTGAGCTTTCCAAAAAAATGGAAGAGGGCGAAAACATCATTAAGGGAGTGATAAAAAGGTCAGGCATGATAATACCTGAATTTTATCAAATAGCCCAAAAAGCATTTTCCAAAAAAGACATGAAGGAAATGAATCTTTCAAAAAAAGAAATTACGGAATACATGACCGAATGCCGAAGGCTCAATCAGTTTTACAAGGATACGTTACGGGCAATTTTTGGAGATCTGCGGAACTACATGGATGTTAAAATGCATTTAATTTCCAAGGATATGGATTATCTTGAAGATAAGGAATGTTCAACTATCCGCAGGCGTATAATGAGGGCTTTAAAAAATATCCACATACATCCTGACGAAATTCAGTCTTTTTCAGAAAAATTTTTACAGGCGTCAAAAAAAATTAAGCGTTATATCAAGGAACAGGAACGCCTTGAAAAACACCTTAAAGTGGCTTCCCTTAAAGAACTCCGTACACTTGGGCGTTATCTTACAATCAAGGATGAGCGTGAGCGGGTAGAAGCGGAACTCGGTCTTTCTTCGGACGAAATCAAAGAAAAAATCAAACTTATTCAGGTTACGCAAAAGAAATTAAGGACGCTGGAAGCCGAATTCGAAGAAACTACCGATAACATTAACCAGATGGCAAATGAAATACAACACGGCCGCATAATGATGAAAAACGCGAAAGACAGGCTTATAAGGGCTAATTTAAGGCTTGTTGTTTCAATCGCGAAAAAGTACACAAACAGGGGGCTTCATTTCTTCGACCTTGTTCAGGAAGGCAACATCGGCCTTATTAAGGCGGTTGAAAAGTTTGAATACCAAAAGGGATTTAAATTTTCGACTTATGCGACATGGTGGATACGCCAGGCAATTACCCGCTCCATTTCCGATCAGGCAAGAACCATCCGCGTACCGGTTCACATGATCGAACAGATCAACAAGGTAGTCCGCGAATCAAGGCAGCTCTTGCAGTCATTGGGGCGCGAACCCACAGACGAAGAAATTGCCGAAAAACTCGGCTGGACAGCTCTGCGTGTAAAATCCGTCAAGAACGTTGCACGTGAGCCTATCAGCCTTGAAACCCCCATAGGCGAAGAAGAAGATTCATTGTTAGGCGATTTTATCGAAGACAAGGATGTTGAAAACCCCGCCAACCAAACCGCGTTTACCCTGCTTCAGGAACAGCTTGGAGGAGTCCTTTCGACCCTCCCTGCCCGTGAACAGGAAGTGCTAAAAATGCGCTTTGGCCTTGACGACGGTTATTCACTCACTCTTGAGGAAGTAGGGTTGTATTTTAATGTAACTCGTGAAAGGATAAGACAGATAGAGGCAAAAGCTCTGCGCCGGCTGCGCCATCCGAAAAGAAGCCGCCGCTTAAAAGATTATCTAGATCATTAGTCTTTACAACAACCCGGTTGGTTCAAACCTTCGGTTTGTTTGAAAAGGCTTGCGGTTTTAAAGGTCTATAACCTTTAAAACCGCAGGTTAATTAAAAACTGAAGTTTTTAATTAACGTTATTTTATTGCTATTTTATAAGGAGGGAACATGGTAACCGAAAAAGACCTTGAAAAACTGCGCTCATTACAGGACATTATCTACGAAAAAATTAATCTGGAAAAAAGTATCCAGGAGATTCCAAAACTTTTGGGAACCCATGCGGAACTTCTTACACGCCTGAAAAAGACCTTTATCGAAAAAAATAATGAATATGAAAAGGTAAAGGCTGAAGAGGGCGACTTTAGAAACAAACTGATCGAAGCCGAAACGGCAAGGGAAAAAGCTGAAAAAAACATGGATGCGATAAGTACCCAACGTGAGTATGAAGCGCTTGATAAAGAAATCCGCGACGCTTCGGAGAAAGAACAGCAGTATCGCAAAGATTTACAGCAAAGGGAACGTATTATTGTTGAACTTGACGAACAAATTAAACAGCATACGGCCCTGATTGAACAGCAGGAAGCGGAACATGAAGACCGCCGGAAAAAGGTTGAAGCGGAAATTGCGGAAAAACAAAAACAAATTGACGTGCTTCGCAAAAAAGAAGAAAAACTTACGGAGAATCTTGATCCGGAAATGGTCTTTAAATTTGAACGTATCATCAATAACAAGATGGGCATTGGAATTGTAGCAATTAAAGGAAATGTCTGTATGGGCTGTCACATGATTCTTCCCATTCAGTTTGCAAACAAAGTACATCTTGGCGAAGAATTCGTTTTTTGCCCTTATTGTTCACGCATTCTCTATTACGAAGAAGCCGCCGAAGGCGAGGAAGACCTCTTTAACACCGACGACATGGGCGCTCTTTCCGATCTAGACGAAACGGAAGAAGAAGACGAAGAAGAAGATGACGAAGAAGAAGAGATAATCAATATTGATTCTGAGGAATAGCCTTTTTAAACAACCCGGTCGGTTGTTTAAAAAGGCTTGCAGTTTACATACAAAGTATGTAAACTGCTTTTTTAAGGAAGTTAATTAAAAACTGAAGTTTTTAATTAACACTAATGAGTGTAATTCAAGCGATGAACCAGGCTGCCGCTTGGCCTTTTGGTCGGGAGGAAAGTCCGGGCTCCGCAGGGCATGATGCCGGGTAACAACCGGGATCAATTCAGTGTCAAAACTGGATTGGGACAGACAGCGCCACAGAAAAAATACCGCCTGATCGCATAATTTTTGGTTATGTGGCCGGGTAAGGGTGAAAAGGCGGGGTAAGAGCCCACCTCGGCAATAGCAATATTGACGGAAAGGCAAGCCTCATCAGGAGCAAAGTCAAGTATGCGTGGTAACCGGTTTGCCGGTTATGCCGGCTGCCCGCCGGTTAAACGCGGGTAGACTGCTAAAAAGCGCCGGAAACGGCTCTTTAAGACAGATGGCAGCGATGAAAAAGTCCCGAAAGGGATGATTTCAACAGAACCCGGCTTATGGTTCATCGTTTTTTTCAATTTTAGCGGGTAAAATTCCCCTCTTCATTGACACTTTTTTGAATTTCATATTAAATTATATATCAAGTAAGATGTTTAGTAGCAAAATCAAGTCTCGCTCAGGGCGACATATATACCGTCTCAATAAAATCCGCAAGTTTTCGGTTATTTTAGTTATTTTTTTTATCCTCGCCGTTACAGGAATGATTATTTCCGGTTTTCAAAGCAGTGTAAAAAACAACAGGCGCGAACTTTTGCGTTTTTGGAACGCCGGTGATTATGAGCAGGCATACGAAATCAGCAAAGAAGAGTTAAACGACAGACCTGTAGACTACTTTCTTCTAACAACGAACGGTTTTGCCGCATATCAATGGGGAATATCGCAAATCAACAATCATAATACTCTTTTTTATATTGATAAAAGCATTCAATCATTGCGAAAGGCTATGCTTTTAAAAGACTCATCCAATGACGCCCGTGTTTTTTATGTTCTTGGAAAGGCATACAGTTATAAGGGGCCGGAATATTCCGATCTTGCAATAAAATATCTTGAGATGGCGAATAACTTTCGTTTTGAAGCGCAGGATATTCCCGAATATCTTGGTCTTGCGTATGCTGCCGCCGGCGATTACCGCAGCAGCGTAGAAGCGTTTACCAAGGCGTTCGATTCAGGCAGTTCGCCGACAGATAATTTGTTAATGTCAATAGCGCGCTCATATATGGCGATGGAAGAATACATTATGGCATCCGCCTATCTTCAGCGCTGTATTGAACTTTCGCCGGATTCTAAATCAATATTTACCGCCCGTTTGCTTCTGGCGGAAGTTTATATACATTCAGGTGATCATGAAAACGCCGAGGCACAGTATTTGAGCATTCTTAATGAATCCGGAGAAAATGCCGAAGTTCGTTATCAGTTGGGAGAGTTGTTCAACATTAAAGGTGATACAACGCGTGCCCGTGCTGAATGGAGAATTGCATACAGGCAGGATCCGGCCCATGCAAAAGCAAGAGCGCGGCTCAATATTTAGGAGGGAGGGAGTATGTTTGGCAGCATTTCGTCAGATCTCGGCATTGATTTAGGAACATGTAACACGCTTATTTATATTAAGGGCAAGGGTGTTGTATTGAATGAACCGTCGGTTGTAGTCGTTGAACGCGGCACAAAAAAAATTGTCGCTGTTGGCGCGGAAGCGAAGCGCATGTTATGGAAAACGCCGGAGAATATTATTGCCATAAGGCCAATGCGTGACGGAGTAATTGCGGACATTGAATCAACGGAAAAAATGATCCGGTATTTTATTTACCGTGTTTTTCCGCGTTACCGCTTTTTAAAGCCGCGCATGGTTATTGGTATTCCGTCCTGCATTACAGAAGTCGAAAAGCGCGCCGTAGAAGAGAGCGCGTATAAATCAGGAGCTCGGGAAGTATACGTTATCGAAGAAAGCCTTGCAGCCGCAATCGGCGCAGATATTCCGATAAAAGAGCCTGCAGGACATATGATCTGTGACATAGGAGGCGGTACATCGGAAATTTCTGTAATTTCTCTTGGAGGCATGGTTGTTACAAGTGCAATTCGTATCGGCGGCGATGAATTTGACGAAGCGATAATTAAACATATACGCAGTGTTCATAACCTTGTTATCGGCGAACAAATGGCGGAAAAATTAAAAATTGAAATTGGAAACGCCTCCCCTGATAAGGTAATCGAAAAATTGGAAGTAAAGGGCAATGACGCCATTACCGGTCTTCCGCGGCGCCTTGAAATTGATTCTGTAGAAGTAAGGGAAGCGCTAAAAGATCCAATAA
>JAIRUC010000036.1 GCA_031254615.1 Treponema sp.
CTTATGGAAATAACAAAAGCGAATTTTGAAGATTTACCTCAAATATTAAATTTGCAAAAGACAGCATATTTGAGCGAAGCGAAATTGTTAAATAATTATTCTATTCAGCCCCTTACACAGACATTAGAAGAAGTGGAAAATGAATTCCCAAAAAAAATCATATTAAAATTGACAGATGATAAAAACAATGAAATTATCGGCTCTGTTCGTTCTTACGAAGAAAATGGATGTGTGTATGTGGGCAAACTTATGGTTCATCCTGATTATCAAAATAAAGGATTAGGATCGAGTTTGCTAAAAGCGATAGAATCATATTATCAAAATAAAACTTTTGAATTATACACAAGCAGTAAAAGCGAAAAAAATATAAATTTATATAAAAAAAACGGATACAAAGAATTTAAGCGCGAAAAAGCAACAGATGATTTGGAAATGGTTTTTTTTAAAAAGTAGAACTCTGCATCCCCCTGCGCTGATTATGACGCAGGGGTTTCACCTAACGAACTCTTAATAATTCAACTCAAGCATTTTGGCCCCATATCGTTTGCCCAGTTCGCGCAGGCCTGTTGTACCAAAATGAATGTTGTCGATGGAAACGCCGTCCGGTTCCAGCCTGCCGTCACAGCCGACGGAACTTATCACCTCGGCTTTTGGGATAAATTGCTTTATCTTATCAGCATTAAGGTCACCGTTGGTATTACCGGAACCTCCGCCAAAAGTTTGTCCTGCAAGAATAGGTATGGAGTTGGGCTCAAGTCCCAGATCGGAAAGCATATCATCGTATATCAATTTTAATAAATCACCCCAGCCCACGCCGCTTTTGTTATCTACGCCGCTTTCGCCCTGATGAACAATGATGCCTTTAATCTCTCCGTTTTTCTGGGCAATCTTTGCCATGTCAATGATACGGGTGTACATTTTTCTTCCGAAATTGTCCATGCCCTGTTTGGCGGTTGAACTTGCCGTAGTGTTGTAATATTTCATAACCGTCGCATTGTCTTTGGCAAACGCCGCTAGGCCAAGATCGCCGGAGGCAACAGCTATTACGCCAATGATAATATTCTCCGGCGTATTTTCCGTAAGTGTCCTGCCAAAGTAATCTACCGGCGAAAGTCCGGTTGGAAGCCCTTTCCAGTTAATAATATTTGCATCGGGAATGATGAGGGGCGGCACTGCTTTACACCACTGGCCTACCCCCCTGTATTTTCCGTTATAAACGGCGGGAACCACATTTAATATTTGAAAACGATCGCTTATGTCCGCTTTATCCTGCGCTTCAATTTTGCCGGGTCCTTGCATATTTGACTGCCCAAACGCTATATAGATGTGAGTAACCGTTCCTTCCGGATGTTCCCCGCCATTGGTAACAGGGACGCTTGAACAACTGAAGACCAGCAGCAAAGAAATAGTAAGTGCAGCAAAAAGACCTGCAATTGTAAAAGGGAGTTTCTTCATAACCATTATCTCCTTATATAAAGACTATTGATATATGGATTATCGCATAAATTAATCAAAACATACTATATTTGCATGACCGGCTGCCTTCGTAGGGGGCAGGGAGTAAACAGCAATCTACTCCCAACTCCCTACACTCTACTTCCTGGTTACGCAACGTATGCTTGCAGTTTCTTGCTGCGCAGGGGGTTCTTGAGCCTTGCAAGCGCTTTTGCTTCAATCTGCCTGATGCGTTCCTTGCTAAGGTTGAACATAGTGCCGATTTCTTTTAACGACATTGGCTCTCTCTGGCCAAGTCCGTAATGGTAGCGGATAATGTCCGCTTCGCTTTTTTCAAGAGTATTCAAAGCAGCTTCAATGTCGTCTTTCATCGCGGTTTGTTCCGCAGCCTTATCAGGAATTGTATACTTGCTGTCTTCAATTAAGTCTATTAACAGGGAATCGGTTTGGCTGGAAACGGGGACTTCCAAAGAAACTATTTCCTTGGAGATATTTAAAAGCTCGATAACATGATCTTTTTCCATGTTTAAAAGCGCGGCTATCTCCTCTTCGGCTTTATCCTTGTTATCGATCATTTTTTTTGCCTTTTCAATTTTAATAAGTTCTACAACGCGGTTTACAGGAAGCCGGATCATTCTTGATTTTTCACTAAGGGCGCTTAAAATGGATTGGCGTATCCACCAGACCGCGTAAGAAATAAAACGATAATTTTTTTCAACTTCAAAACGGTCAACGGCGGTTACAAGACCGATATTGCCAACAGCGATCAGGTCTTCAAGCCCAAGCCCAAGTCCCTGATATTTCTTTGCAATGTTGACCACAAAGCGCAAATTGGCGTTTATCATTTTTTCTCTGGCAGCCATGTCGCCGGCTGCCGCGGCACGAGCTGTTATTTCCTCTTCTTCCCGATTCATCAAAGGAATACGGTTGATTTCTTTAAGAAATAACGCAAGGGTATTTACTTCAGATTTCCCTTTTTTCTCTGCACTCTTAATCTTTTTCATATCATCCTCCTATGTTTACCCCTATATACATAGCAATTCCCATGCCAAGCCTAAAAAATGGATTTTTAAGCAAAATTCCGTGTTTTTCTCTGTTTTTGATGTTTTTCTGTTAAAGAAATTCCATAAAATCAAGGAAAAATGACACATATCCCTTAATTTGTACCTAAACTGTGTCAGTTTGACTCACTAAAGCAAATACCCTGATTCTTATGTTAATTACATTCAATATTCTGCCGAAAACTATAATGAGGGATACTAGACTTGCTCAACAACCCGGTCGGTTGTTTCACAAGTCTTGCAGTTTGCATACCTATGGTATGTTAGCCTGCGGCTTGCAAAACTGCTGTTTTATAAGGAAGTTTGCAATCCGCGATTGCTTTTAGAAACTGAAGTTTCTAAATAAACAGTTTTTCAAAAGGCAGGTTATTGTTATGGCTTCTACTACCGAACTGGTTGTGGATGAAGGAAAGATCAAAAAAGCAATAAAGTCGAGTCTTCCTCTGACAGTAACAACATATACTCTGCCAAAAGAAATAGAGGTTTACCTTGAGCAGGTAATTGAGGTCTTTCTTAAATATTCAAACCAATTAAAATTAAAAGATTATATTGTCTATTGTGTTCTGGAACTGGTAGTTAACGCAAAAAAAGCCAATACCAAACGTGTCTATTTTGCGGAACGCGGCTTGGATATAAATGATCCGAATGATTATAAAACGGGAATGGAAAGATTCAAGGAAGATACCCTTAGTAAAATAGACCATTACCTTAATCTACAAAAAAAGAAAGGGTTATATATAAAGGTAACTTTAAAAATAAAGCAAAATACAATTTATATAGAAATACGTAACAATGTAAAAGCTACAAAAATGGAGCAGATTCGTATTCAGGATAAACTTGCACGATCCAGACAGTACAGCAACCTTGAAGAGGCCATGACTCAGGTGCTGGATGATGCTGAAGGAGCCGGTCTTGGGCTGGTTATCCTTGTTCTTATGCTGAAAAAAATCGGCCTTAAAGATGAAGCCATTTCGATTAAAACCAAAGAAAAAGAGACTGTAGCAAGTATATCCATCCCTCTGGATGCCGCTATGGTAGAAAGTTTTTCGGAGCTTTCAAAGGCAATTGTCAAAGACATAAACAGTCTGCCCCAGTTTCCGGAGAATGTTTTGCTTGTTCAGAAACTTATATCGGACCCATCTTCTGATATGTCGTCCATTGCCCGTCAGATTTCAATGGACCCGGCGCTTACAGGCGATTTGTTAAAAATCGTCAATTCCGCCCAATATATGCTGTCAAAAAAGGTTGAAAACATTTCGGACGCGGTAAAAATGGTCGGCATCAAGGGCATCAAGAATTTGCTTTATTCATACGGTACACAGAAAGTGTTAGGCGATGATACAGTTGACAAAAAGCAGCTTTGGGAACATTCATACAAAACAGCGTTCTATGCGTTCAATTTGGTAAAAAATTTCAAGAACGATACCGCTCTTCTGGATGATGTATATATCGGAGGCATATTGCACGATATGGGAAAAATCATTTTCTCCAATGTGCATCCCGATTTGCTTAATAAAATAAAGACATTCAGCGCGGAAAGAAACCTTCCCTCTTCCACATTTGAAGACCTTTCCGCAGGCATGAATCATGCGGAACTTGGCGCTTTAATCGCGGAAAAATGGAATTTCCCCGGCAGGCTGGTGGCGGCAATCCGCTATCATCACGAACCGGATGTGGTCCCTGAAGATTTAAAAGACATGGTTGACGCTGTATACCTTGCAAATATGTTCTGCGAGTATGAAAACAACAATGTCAGTTATGATCAGTTTGACTCAGGCGCTCTGGAAAATTACGGACTGGACAGCAAGAAAAAGTTTGATGCTATATTGAAACGTTTTGCGTCAGGGTTCGTAAAAGAAAGCAAAATTTAAGCATTATTTTCTCCATAATATATTTATAAATGCGATTACGGACTGGACATTTCATGCACGGCGTATTAACATGAATTGCTCCACGCCAGGAACCGTGCGAGCAGACGCCGCCCAACTCCGCCAGGTCCGGAAGGAAGCAACGGTAAGCGGAAGTTTGCTGCGCCGCGGTACTCCTGTCGCGGGGCAATTTTTTATAATTATCTCCGCGGTTTCTCATAAAAAAAATTAACTGTTGAAAGCTATTGAACAATATTTAAATTTTAGGTATCTTTCTTATAAGGAGAATTAAAATGAAAAAAATTATTGTATTGATTTTCGCTGTTTCTATGGTGCTGGCCTGTAAAAGCCCTCCACCACCGCCACCAGCGGATATGGAAAATCCCAACACTGTTCCGGAAATAGCTGTAACAATTCCGGAATTGTTCAGCCCGGACCCGGATGTCGTTGACGATACAATGACTATTGGTATCGCAATAACCCATCCTGTTCCAATTAAAAATTGGGCTATTGAAATAAATCGCCGTGTTGGCGGTCAAACTGGTCAGGCAAGACAAGCGACTCAAAGCACAGGCAGGGCGAGCCGTAACGAAAGAAACCGTCGCCGTGGGTTCTTTGAGCTGACAGGCACAGGAACACCTCCGGCAGAATGGAAATGGAACGGCAAAGGCACTTCCGGTGAAATGGTGCAGTCCGCTACCGATTACACGTTTACATTGTCCGTTAACGATGTTTTTGATAACAATGCCGTTTATGAAGGAGTTATCAGTGTAGACGTTCTTGTCATACGCGACGGAGATGCTCTTCGAATGATAGTTCCGTCTATTGTATTTCCTGCCAACTCAGCCGATCTTACCCGCGTAACTGAAGAAGAAACAAGAGTCAACACAAGGGTTTTAAGGCTCATTGCCAACGCTCTGAACAAATTCGCCGATTACAAAGTTTTGGTAGAAGGTCACGCGAATCCGACTACTCCTGCGGGCGCAAAGCGGGATGCCGAAGAAAAGGGCAGTGCGAAAGAGCTTGGCCTTCAGCCTCTCAGCGAAAGCCGCGCAAAAGCTGTAGTGGATTATCTTGTAGCCAATAACGGCATTGACAAGGAACGGCTTTCATCTGTAGGCATGGGCGGCACGCGGACAGTTGCGGATTATAAAGATGAAGAGGAAAACTGGAAAAACCGCAGAGTTGAGTTTATCCTTAACAAGTAAACATTAGTTTGCAAATATTCAGTCCGGCGCTTAGTTCAATCGCCGGGCTGGTTTTTTTTTGTTTCTTTCTATAAACTGATTATATGGCAGAATCTGCGAATCAGGGATATGAAGTAACCGCCTCAAAATATAGACCCAAAACATTTGACGAATTGGCGGGGCAGGAATTTGTCGTTTCTACCCTTAAAAACTCTCTGCAAAGTGGTCATATCGCCCATGCCTACCTGTTTTCGGGGCCGCGAGGATGCGGCAAAACCAGCGCGGCGCGCATTCTGGCGCGTTCGCTCAACTGCGAAAAAGGTCCCGCTCAGGGCCCGTGCGGAGTCTGCGATAATTGCCGCGCGATCAGCCGCGGCGCCGGAATGGACGTGCTGGAAATAGACGGCGCTTCCAACAATTCCGTAAACGATGTGCGGCAGATCAAGGACGAGGTGCTTTTTCCGCCGCAGGCAGGCCGTTACAAAATTTATATTATTGACGAGGTTCACATGCTTTCCGGCAGCGCATTTAACGCGCTGTTAAAAACAATTGAAGAGCCGCCGCCGTATATCGTTTTTATTTTTGCCACAACGGAACTGCACAAAGTTCCGGCCACGATAAAAAGCAGATGTCAGCAGTTTAATTTTCGCCTTATACCAATCGAGACAATTCAGGGGATACTTAAAAAAGTCTGCGGCGAAATGGGAATTACTGCCGAGGATGACGCGCTGTTCTGGATAGCCAGAGAATCAACCGGCAGTATGCGCGATGCCTTCACCCTGTTTGATCAGGTTGTCTCTTTTTCCGCCGGCAGTATCCGTAGTGATTTAATCCGTGAAAAACTTGGCATTACCGGCCTTGAAAAACTCAACGCGTTGGCGGATGCCTGCGCCGCGAATGACGCTCCCGGCGCTTTTGCGCTTACAGGCGAAATTCTTGACTCCGGCGTTGCAATCGAACAATTTGTAATCGATCTTGCCGGATACTACCGCAGTCTGCTGCTGCTCAAAAACGGCATAACAAGGGAATCCCTTTTGGGTTATCGTCCCGCGTTGTTTTCGGCAAAAGCGCTGGAAACTTTTGATTCCATCCGCCTTGAACAGGCATTGGAACTTTTGCTCGACTGCTACCGCGACATTCGCTATTCTGTGTCTCCCCGCTTTGAACTTGAAACCGCTGTTTCAAAATTGTCGTGGCTTAGCCGGTGGATTTCTCCAACTGAACTTGGCGAGGCGGTTGAAAACGCGCGAAGTGTTTTTGGAAACGCGGGCGTATCAGCGGCAAGGCAAGTACAGCAAAAACCTGCGGCATCTGCGCCGGCAGTGCGTGAAATGCCCGCACCGGCGCCAACGGCAAACGTAGCTAATACGGCACCTGCGCCCCGGCAATCTACGGGTAACGGGCGCTCACTGTCCGACGAATTCAAGCGAATGCTTGCCGCAAAGGGAAATGGCACATCTGACGATGCGTCCGGCGATGAAGAAGACGTACCACTTTGGGACAGCGCAGTAAACAAAACACATGAAAAAACAGAAAACCCGTCTCAAGTTGAGAATGTGCTTTCTGTGATTCCCGGAACAGTGATCGAATAAATTAACGGAGAGATTATGAATATAAATCCATTTGATTTTTTAAAAAACGCCCAGAAAATACAGGAACAGATGAGCGGCTTTCAGGAAAAACTGGAAGTAATTACGGCGACAGGCTCTTCCGGCGGAAGCATGGTAGAAATCGATTTAAACGGAAAGCTTGAAGTAACCGCCGTACGCATTGCGCCCCAGGCGATAGAAGGCGGAGATATTGAAATGCTGCAGGACCTGATAATGGCGGCGTTTACAGACGGCATGACAAAGGTGCGGGAAGAGATTAGCAGTCAGGTCGGCGCAATGACAGGCGGATTGAATATGTCCGGTTTTCCGGGGGTTATGTGATCACGGACGCTAAAGCGTCGGACGCTAAAGCGCCTGACGCAAAAGGGCAGGGACAGCTGCAGGGGCAAGACCATAGGTCAAATGCCCTTGACAGGCTGACAACTCTTTTTTCAAAATTGCCCGGCATCGGTAAAAAAAGCGCCGGCCGCATTGTGTACCACATTTTAGACAGCAGCCCCGTCCTTGCCGCATCCCTCGCGAAAGAACTTGCCGGTCTGCATCAGGCAATACGCCGTTGCAGCATTTGCGGCTGCTTTACCGAAGCCGACACGTGTTCCGTCTGCACCGACACAAACCGCGATCACTCAATTATCTGCGTAGTGGAAAGCGCGCAGGATGTGCGCATCATCGAAGATTCGCGCGAGTTCCCCGGCGTTTACCATGTTCTCGGCGGATTAATCGCCCCGCTGGAAGGAGTCAGCGCGGGAGACCTTTCCATCGACAAACTGATCAGCCGGATTGGAGCGCATAACGGGCAGGTCAAAGAACTCATCCTTGCGCTGAACCCCACAGTCGAAGGCGACACCACAGCCCTGTATCTGCAAAAACAGCTTAAAGATTTCCCCGTAGAAATAACCCGCCTGGCATCGGGAATGCCGGTCGGCGGAAACATTGAGTATATCGACAAACTAACGCTTTCCCGAAGTTTTCGCGGCCGCGTGAAAGTGTAAAATGGACGTAAGACGAGTATCAGTTGAAAGTAATAAAAGAAAATGTATAATAGAGTTGTTAATCAACTCGGATGGAGGACGCAATGAATTCCAGATTTTTGGAAGATGATGATGAAGACGAAGATGACGAGAATGAAAGCAAGGCGCTTTTGCCGGATCCGCTTGCCGGAAAGATGCTTAAAACCCGGACTATTTTAATTGCCGGAACAATTAACAAAGAACTGGCGGAAAAAACCATACGCCAACTGCTTCTTATGGAAGAAATGAACGGCGAGCCAATTCGTATTTTCATTGACTCCCCCGGAGGAGACGCGGATGCCGGTTATGCGATATTTGATATGCTTCGTTTTGTAAAACCCGATATTTGGACAATCGGCATGGGACTTGTTGCAAGTGCGGCCGCTATCATTCAGCTTGCCGCCCCAAAGGACAGAAGAGTGGGTCTGCCAAACAGCCATTACCTTATTCACCAGCCCCTTTCCGGAATACGCGGCGTCGCTACGGATATTGAGATTCACGCCAAAGAGCTGGAAAAACTCCGCGAAAGAATCAACCGCCTTATTTCCGAAGAAACCGGTAATCCTTTTAATCAGGTAGAAAAAGACACCGACCGTGATTATTGGATGAACGCGCCGGAAGCGGTTAATTACGGATTAATCAGCAGAGTAATAACCAACAGAAGTGAAATTGGGAACAACTAAAAACCTTGGTTAGGTTTTTAGATGTTACCAAAAATAATTTATTTGCCTGCCAAAGGCGTATACCGCATGGAAAAAGCAGCCTCAAATCCGTGATCGATTTCGCCTTCGATATGCCCGGTATTTACCGTTATCCGATAGCCCGGCTGGGCTGTAAGGCTGAGCCATTTCTGTGGGGTATATTCTCCGTGCAGACTGGCAGTGTATGTGAAGACCGGTGTTCCGGTCGGAGGAACGGTAACATCGTACACGAGATGGCTTGGACGGTAGGTATCGCCAGCATTTTCATCATGATCAAAAATAGATAGTGATGACCGTTCTCCCTGCGCGGAAAAAGTAAATGAAAAGCCTCCGTACCAATTTGATGATGACGAAGAACGGAAACCCGCCCACAGAGTACCGGCAATAGTGTCCGGGCCAAAGGGGGTTCCCGTCCAGTAGCGGAGGGGCGGATTTTTCATTATGTCCAGTTCGGGAACTTCCTTGTAAAATGACCAGCCCTTGTCCCACATAACATACAAATAGGGATAGGTATATACCCCTTCAAGTCCGAATTCCCAATAGCCGCCCCGAACAGGAAACGAAAATTCCGTACCGGCCTGAAAACCGACAGCATCGGGATACAGACCTTCCATCCAGTGTGTTTTTTTCATAGGAAGGTCCAAAACATCCATTACAAAGAGGCCGTAGAAACGCAGATTGCGTACCGGCTGGAATTCCAGTTTTATACCTAAGTAAGAGCCTATTCTGGAATGGCCGTTGTAATCGCTGATCTGATCGTCTCCTCCGTTCCCTACACTTTCATTATAATCGGTATAAGTTTTATACGATTCATAACTGTGAAAAATAGTAAACGGATTAAGGAAACGCAGTTCCAATGGAGCGTTGACCATTACCCCCTCCGCCAAACCGACAGAAAACTTCCGGTGGGGACGAAACTGAAGGTAATGCATATAGTGATATTTATTTACTTCGTACTGCAGAACCTGGGCGGTATACTTAAACGCGGGGGAATACACGGAAGCCTGCGCAAAAACTGTTCTTTCCAGATATTCGGAAACAATAATACTGCCGGTACGTGTTCTTCCAAAAAAATTGTCACCTATACCAATTGCCAGATTGAAACCTGACGCCTTGCCCATTGGGAGACCGGCGCTGACATAGGCGCGTTTGGGAAAATGAATATCTATCTGGGCTACCGGGTCCAGCGGTATGTTGGAGTAATTGTCATGGAGAGTCGCGGCGTATTCATTTTGCCCAAAGTAGAGTTCCATTTCGGCGGTAACATGTTTACCAAGAGAAAATCCCCAAGGTAACTGCAGCAGGTGGTTACGCGAATGATCATTGTAAATCCATAGATTTTCTTCATTGGATTTGTAATACAACTCCGGTTGCAGCGCGGCATCAAACCATGCCGAAATAGCGTCTGACTGTAAATTAAGCGAAGGCTCGGATTTAAGATAGGCCGCCAGACGATCATAAATAACAAGACCGCTTTCGGAAAGCGAATCCGCGTCAATTTCCTCCAGGTATTTTTCCATCTGCGCCACCGTTACGCGGGAATCGGCAAACAAAACCTTACCCTGCTCCCGTGAAAGAATAGCAATAGCTTCGTAAGCCCAGTCACCGCTCTGGAGCTGCTTTTGTGGAGGAAGGGAGTACAGCATATTTAATGAGAAAAAACAAAAAACAGTAAAATTAAAAAGTATTTTGATTGAAAAAAAACTACTAGTGTGATATTTTTGCATATAATGAGTATATATAAAATTGGAAAAAAAATACAACCGATAACCGCCGTTATGTTAATGTCTGCGCTGTTCTTCTTCGGTAAAACAGTTCTGTACGCCCAAACCCATGTCTCGGTTCCGGTTGATCACGCGGTATATTACCTTCTTGAGCAGGCAGAAGCAAGAGGCCTTTGTTCCCCTCTGCCGGCGGTAAAACCCTATACGCGTGGAAAAATACTGGAAACCATCAATGAAATTCTTGATGCCGAGCCAAAGCGCTTCGGGAGCTTGACCGACGGCGAAAGAGAAATACTGGAAAACGCCTGTGACGAATTCAACAGGGGGGCGGCGGGTTTTGATCCGAAGAAAGGGATGTACCGGTTCGACACAACAGGGAAAAAAAGCGTCCGCTTTTCCGGAGATATGGGAATCACTCTGGAATCTCTGAACTCGGCCGCAATGTATACCGAACAGGACGAATCGTACATGGGAACCGATACTTGGGGAACGTTTTTTGTCAGAGGCGATGTAGGCGAACAATTTTCCTTTGACATGGATTTTTCCGCTGGTATGATGAAGGCCCATCGCGCTAAACTGGGAGAATACAACACCTACGCGTCCGAATTGGAATCTGACGGAGAATCTATCAACCGGCAGGTAACTACCTACGGCCAGCCTCTTGCTTTTTTTCCCTATACCTATCAGAAAAACTGGGACGGCTTTATGTTCAACCTCGGTTCCATTGATGCCGGAAATATGAAAGGCTGGCCCGATAGTATTTCCATCGCCGCGAGAATGACAGCGGAAATGTCCGGCAGCGTATTTGGAGATATGCTGCTGATACGCTTTGGAAGAATCCGCCGGGAATGGGGCGCTATGACGCCGGGAAGCAGTTTGGTTCTCAACAGCGCCGCCCGCCCTTTTGTCGGGATAGAAGCCGACTTTAATCCGGTTCCGTGGTTCGCTTTTTCTTCTGTAACGGGAGTATTGGAATTTGATAATCTCAATGGCATCAGCGACCCTGCAATGACATTTCAAAACGCCTATTCACTGCAGCAAATTGAGATAAATTATAAAAATTACTTTCACATTGATTTTGGCAGCGCCGCCATCTGGGCAAAGCGTTTTGAACTGGGCTATATCTTCCCATTGCTCGATAACTTTTTCTATCAGAATTATATCGGCAACTTTGATAATATGGCGATCCATTTGAACCTAAAAGGTCAATACCCAGGACTTGGCAAGCTCTGGTTCTCGATTTTTCTCGATGAAGTAGAAATGTCAAGCATGACATCCATTTTTGAGCTTGACCGCCATATGTTCGCTTATCAGGCAGGACTGCAGGGAATAATTCCATTTCTGCCCTTTACTTCCCTGACGCTGAGCTATACCAAAATTGAACCTTACAACTATACTCATACCAGAAAATTTTTACCATGGTACAGCAGCGAAGAACCCATGGAAACCGCCTATGTCAACAGTGGGGCATGCTTGGGGTATTACCTTCCCCCAAATTCGGATGAACTCAAGGTACGTTTTGATATTCATCCCCTGTCCAAAACGGCCAGTCACCTTCAATACCAACTAATCCGCCACGGCGCAGATTACGGTCCGCATCAGGTTGACGGCAGTTCTCTGGTTTCCGAATTAGATCCCGACGGCCGCAGCGAAAAAGCCTCTCTCAGAAAAGATTTTCTTAATGACGGCGCTTACCAGTGGATGCATATTATCAAGGTTGGAGCGGCGCATACCTTTAAGAATCTTCCCTTGACCATTTTTGGTGAAGCCGGAGTGGTTTATTCATATTTTACTGACATCAGTGAAGAAGAGTACAGCAAGTATGACCGTCCAATACCAGACGGTCAGCCGTCAAGACCAACTGCGACGGGTGAATACCTTAATTTTACCGCTTTTATTTTGACTTTGGGCTTCAAGATTTTTAAATAGAGTTTAACCTGACCACAAATATAATTTTAGTGGTCAGGCGTTTTACTTTAATGCCTTAAAACTTTCCAGAGATTCAAACCAGACGGGAACTGATTTTAAGCCATGGAACATTGTGCTGAAATCGCGGTACCAGCTCATATTACATTCATTGCATGGAGACATTTTATAGTCCTTTTCTTCCATAGTTAAAATATTTCCTAATACTCTTGGAAGCTGCATACATGGATGAACATCGAAAAACCAGTCAACAAAAAGCACATTGGTTCCTCCCAGGCAGTGGAAATGGACTTTTGCCGGGTCTTTAAGAAAGTGGATAATATTTTTCATAGAAGCCGTAGTATTGATAATTCCGTATTTTTTCGTTTTTCGCAGTTTAATTGCCGACTCCAGTCCCTGAATTACATTTTCCCGGGAAAGGCTGATCCCTTCTCCTCCCAGTGGATAAACCTTTGATTGGGAAAAAGTCGGATAATTCAGGGAAATATGATCAAAGCCCATGTTTTTCGCGCGGATACAGGTTTCTTCAAGTTTGTCATAATTGTCATTCCATATAAGCACAGACGCCATAGTTTTTATATTTGTCTTGCTGATAAGTTCTACGGCTTTGGCCATGTCCTCCATAATATTCGGAATCTGCCGGGATTCGGCCATAATTTTTGGATCGCCTGAATCAAAAGAAATACAGATCATATCGTTTCCGGCGTCTTCCAGCCGTTTGACTATATCGTTTCGCAGCAATAGCTGAGGGGCGGCGGCAAGGACGGCATTGTGCATCCTCCGTTCCGTTGCCCGGCGGACAAAATCTACCACATGAGGATGGAGCAACGGTTCGCCGCCTGTGATGGTAATATGGACAGTTCCGTGATCCGCCAGCCGGTCAATTGCAGTCAGAGCCTTTTCCCTGTCTACAAAAACCTTTGGCTGTTGTTTCCAGATATCGCAGAACGAACATTTTGCTATACATGAATTGGTAATGGCAAATTCTGTAGCTTTAATTCTTCCTTTAAAATAATTTTTAAAAATATTTCTCTTCTTACCTTGTGCCATTCAAATACTCCTCACTACCATTTTATAGTAGAAGAAATCAAAAAAATAATCCAGTAATCGGATATGAAAAATTACTAATATCAGCCCCCGTTTTTGTATATTTCCCACATTATTATCGATGCCGCGCATGACACATTCAATGAATTTACATTCCCGTGCATTGGTATTTTTACTATTTCATCACAAATTTCCTTTAACCTTACACTCATCCCTTTTGCCTCATTTCCTATAATAACCATTACGGGTCTGTTTATTTTAGAATCTTTTACCGATACTGTTCCGATCGAATCAGTCCCTATTACTTTCATGTTGTTTTTCATCTTTTGAGCTTTTATAAACTCCAGTAATATTTCCATTGATTCTATTGTTACAATTTTTGTAAAAAATATACTTCCCAAACTCGCTCTAATCACTTTTGGCTCATATATATCTACTCCATGCCCTATTATGAATATTCCGTCCGCGTTAAAAGCATTTGCCGAACGTATTATTGAGCCCAAATTACCATAATCGCTTGGCCTGTCAAATAAAATAAAAAACGGATTTTCTGTATAAATGTCATCAAGTGTATTTGGCATGATTTTTGCCGTTACCAGCATTTCGGAAGGCTCTGCCTTTTCTGCTAATTCACTATACAATTTATCAGACATTTCAATAATTTTTACATCTTTATACTGCTCAATTACATTTTCTCCCCAATTCGATAAAGTGTTTATATTTTTAATTATTATTCGGGTAATTTCTATGTTTGAATTTATCGCCTGTTTTATACATTCTATGCCTTCGATAAATATTTCATGCGATTTATTCCGTTTCACACGATTTAATTTTAAGGATTGAATAATTTGATACTCGGCATTTTCCGTATTTATAAAAAGTTCATTCATAAACCTATTATTCCATGGTCAATAAATTACTTCAACATCGCATAAAAAAAGACCTGATCCTACGGACCAGGTCTTTCTTGCAAGAAAGATTTTTAAAATTTTACCAAAAAATCTTTGTTAGACTTTCTTGGCGGCCGGCTTTTTGGCTGGTTTTTTTACAGCTTTTTTCGCTGCCGGTTTCTTTACAGCCTTTTTCGCTGCCGGTTTCTTTGCTGCGGGTTTCTTCGCCGCAGGCTTCTTCGCAGATGTTACTGCCATCTTCTTGTCCCCCTTTAAGGATTTTTTCCCGCCAATTTTAACCTTGGCAGTGGTTGGTTTACCAGTCTTCGCTGATTCCCCTCCCGTTATATTCACACCCGAATTTTTTATT
>JAIRUC010000218.1 GCA_031254615.1 Treponema sp.
TGCCTAATTAACAGGTAACGCCGTGGTATCAGACATTTTAAACAAACACTTTGTAATATTGGATAAAATATTTGTTATAAATAATGGTATACGGCACAACGGCATATAACAAACGGTAACTGCGCCTGTCTGCAAAGCGGACAGGACGCCGCCTATTCGGGCGGTTCGGGGTTCCGTTCGCTAGGTCGCCTGGACTAAAGTCCGCAGGCTCCCACGCCTCACTCCACCACATTTTGCCAGCCCTGCAAACCTACGGTTTGCTTATTCGGGCTGGCAAAAACGTCAGTTACCTAAAAACGTTATATGACACTTTCTTTCACATATAACCACAAATAAGGGATATATATGAAACTGTATTTTATTAAGTAAAATACGTATTTTATGGCATTTATCCAAAATTAAAAAAGAACGTTACGCTTACAAACAACAACATTTCTCATTTATAATTGTTCATTTCTCATTTGTAGAAAACTCTTTCTTCAGCACAGTCTCATTCAAAACAAACACAACCCTGCCTTCCGATAAAAGGCGGCGGTTGTCGTTAGATGAAATTATCAGTTTGGCGTCTCTGTTGTCAATGACAAGGTCGGTTGGATTTATTCCGTACACGCCGACGGCGAAAATACGCAGGGGCCTGTTTCCGACAACTTCAATTAATTCCGGGGTAAGGCCGGAGGGATTGTTTTGAAAAATGCTCTGCAATGGCGCGTAACGAACCATGGTGCTGTTATTCGTTTCCAGCATATTGCGTTCGTAGATTAAATTCATGTTACTGTCCCAGATTTTCGGGAACAGGCAGGGAACGGCAAGGGCGCCGCTTCTCATCCCGTGCAGCGGCAGACTTTCAGAAGCGATTACAATGATACCCGTGTATTGAGCAGAAGAAACGGGGATTAATGTTCGCATAACAGGAGAAGGACGGGTATGGCGCATAAGCGCGGCGGTGATATCGGAAATGTCCGTCGTGTAGGAGTTGGATATCTTTCTTAAATCGGACGAAAGGGCGGGGGGTACAGACTGCGCCTTGAGAGCGAGGTTATCGGCTTCCAAAAGGCTAAACTCGCCCCTGTTGATAAGGTCTGCGACGGTAGATGACGAATCCGCCTGCAAATCCAAAATACTCGGCTGTATCAGCCTTAAATATCCCGAATTCAGCAAAGACTCGCCCTGCGTCCTTCCCGACGGCAGCTTAATACCCGCCTTCACCAAATCCAGCGAAACCTCCGACTTTATCCGCAGAGTATCCCATTCAACAACCCCCGTAATGCAGACATTATCGTCTGCAAAAACGCCGGTTGCCAAAATTATCAAAAATAAAACCAATACTCTTTTTCTCAACCCCACGTGTTCCCCGCTATCTTCTTCACTATTCACTGTTAACTATTCACTGTTAACTATCTATTGCTCCCAAATAATTGCTAATTGCTCATTTCTCATTGCTCATTGTATCTAATATCGGTACATTTAAGGTGATTCCTTCGCGTAAAATCTGATTAAGCGTAATATTATTGGCCTGCGCCAAGTCCTCGGGGTTTATGCCGTACCTGATAGCGAGCGACCAGAGGGTATCGCCCTTTTTTACCGTATATTGTGCGTCAAAACGGACATTTGATGTCGGGCGGGCGGGCGGATTTATGTCCTTAAACGCCGGAATTATGACAGTTTCCCCTATTTTTAGATAACGGCCGGAAATGCCGGGGTTGTGCTGTTCAATCAAATCGAGGGAGGCGCCGTAGTGTTTGGACATTGACCACAAAGTATCGCCGTGGCGCACAATATGGTAATGGTAGCGGACAAGGTTGAGGTCTTCCCGCTCCAAAACCGCGCTTATCTGTTCAAGATGGGAGGCGGGGATTTTGAGGTGATAGTTCCCCGCGGGGGTTATCCCGTGGAGCAATTCGGCGTTCAGGCGGCGCAGTAATTCCCTGTCCGCGCCGGATTCGGCGGAAAGTATGTCCAGCGAAACCTGTCGTTTAAGAGGGATGGCCGTCCATTCGTGGCTTTCCTGCCAGCAGTCAATTCCGAAGCGCCGGGGCTGGGACAGGATATAGGCCGTCGCCAGAAATTTCGGCACATAGTCAATTGTTTCCTGCCTTAAATCTTTTCTTTTGCATAACTCCCAGTAATTGCGGATTTTTGTTTTTTGAATTGTCCTGTTCATCGCGCCGAGTCCGCAGTTGTAAGCCGCCAGCGCAAGTTCCCAGTTGCCCAGCGTCCTGTAGTTGTCTTCAAGTTTTTGCAGAGCCCCTCTTGTTGATTTTTGAAAATCGCGCCTTTCATCGACAATGTCGTTTACTTTTATGTCAAAGGGGGAGATGCTGTTCAGCATAAATTGCCAAAGACCCACCGCGCCTGATTTGCTTCTGGCTGTTATGACAAAATTTGATTCAATTACAGGCAGATACGCCAGTTCCGGCGGCAGGTTTCTTTTTTTGATTTCTTCTTTGATGAACGGAAGATACAGGCTTGCCCTGTCCAAAACAGCGTTCATATAAGCGACACCGCTTGTACTTGTGTACTGGGTAAGGTAACGCTGAAAAAGAGGCTGTTCAAGAACGGCAGGCGTAATCAGGGAAGGAGTCGTGGTGTGGGGAGCGGGGAGTGAGGAGTTGGAAGCGATAACCGGTAAATCCTGCGGTTTTGTGCGCAGGGGGCGGTCTGTGTCGGACTGCGGCCAGATTGAGGCAAGTCCTGAAAAGGCAAAGATGATTAAAAATGAAATTCGCTTCCCGTTTTCTGCCCTCAATTAAAATCTTTCTCCGTAGTAGATTCCTGCCCATTCCCATCTGCCGTGAATTTCCGGGTCCTGGGGGAAGTTTATTTTTCTGAAATACAGATACCATATTTCCATATACCGGGACCATCCTGTTGTTCTGAGATATGCCTCGGTAGCGTTTGAAGTCGCGTCGAGCGAAGACGCGTAACGGATACGGTTGTTATACATAAACTCGGCAATGTTAAAGTCTACCATTCTGCCTTCGTCGGTTTCCGTCTGCCCCCATGAGCGGCCGAAAAAATTCACCTTTGCCTGACAACGCTGAAGCGCCCTTGCGTTGCCTGTATCAAGGGCGGTTTCAATTGTGCTTCTCAACGCGGGCAGGCTTTCAAAAGTCCAGTCTTTTTGGGATTTACTGAAATCAACCTGCTGTTTGGCGTATTGATCGGCGTTTGGAAAACCAAGTATTAAAGTGCCGGTATACGGCAGATAGTTGGTATATGCCTGAATCGCGCCGTTCCAGTCGCCGATTTTCTCGCAAGCCTGTCCAAGCATAAAGTAGGCGATTCCCAGATCAATTTTGTCCGGGAAACGGGAAATCAGTTCATTGTAATACCACACCTGCCGTTCCGGGTTACGGTTCAATTCGATTAATTGCGTTAGACAAACAAGGTGAATAGACTCTTCATTTATTGACAGGTCGGGATAATTATTAACGATCAAATCGAAGTACATTGCCGCTATTGGCAGAGAATCAAGCTGAATGTAGGCGTATGCAATCATCAATAAATAGTACGCGTTGTAAGGATCGGCGGAGTTGTTTATATTTCTTGCCATTAAAAAATGAATAAGCCGATCAAAGTCTTTTTGCTGTCCAAAACTGCGGGCAATTTCACTTATAACAGCAAATTCCCCCTCACTGCCGGGCTCTTCCTGTTTTAAAAGTTTGTTCAGCTCCAAAAATTTTTCCCTGTTTTCCTTTGTGCCGGTAATGTAATACGGATCAATGCCGGAAACGTCACTTTTTATGCCTTTTGCCGCTATTTCGCAGGAAAAAAACAGTAAAACAGCCGTAAATATAGTGTAAATTTTCTTGTTTCTCATTGTTTATGATATTAACATTGCAGTATACTTTTGTATATCAGGCTTTTTCAAAACTGTGGATTTAAGCCGCAGTGCAAAAATGAAGTGAAATGATGAAAATACCGATAATTAAAGGTGATCTTGGAAATCCGGCCGTTGAAGATAGTTTTTTTACTGTTAGCGTTGATTGTTTTTTCTTGTAAATCAACGCCCGCTGATACCACAAATTCCTCAGAGCAGCCCAAAAGCGGCGAAGAGCGGACTCCGTCCGGAGGGCTTGCGGATGAAATACGGGGTTTGGTGGAAACAGGCGTTTTATCTTCCATGACGCAGGCGCAGGAATTAATCCGAAGCAGAGACCTTGGCAATGTCGATTTTGGCCGTATGATGAATGGTCTTATTACGGTAATTGTCAGACGGGTTTACCCCGATTCAATGTTAGCGCTTACAAATCCCGATCTTCCGCAGACTTTTATCTATACCCGCATTATCAGAGAAGCTGAAAGGGGTGAGTATGTCCACCCGGGCGAAAACGCGACCGATTTTTTTGAATTTGTGCTGCCGTTCCTCGCAATCAATAATGACACCAACCGTGAACTTCTTGCCGCCGCTTTGAAGGATTTGTCAAAGGCGGGCGGGTTAAGACCCAATTCCGTACTGCCTCCCTATTTTTCAGGATTGATTTATGAAATCATGGGACAATTTACCAATGCCGAAGCCGCCTATAAAAAAGCATATTCAATTACAGATGAATTTTACCCTGCCATAACAGGAACAGCGCGCATAATGGCGTCAACCGGAAAAAGAGCGGACGCCATTGCCCTTTTATCCGACCTTATTATCAGATATCCGGACAGTTTGCACATAAAACGCCAGCTTGCCGTTACCTGCTATGAAGGCAGGGACTGGCTACGCGCCAGTCCTGTCGTAGATGACATTTTGCGCACCGATCCGCGCAACGGCGAATTTCTGCTGATGAAAGCCCATATCCTGATAGAGCAGGGCAATTTTTCACAGGCCGCCGCTCCGCTGGATACTTACGGCTCGATTAACCCCAACAACAGGCTGTATCTTTTTTTACGCGCCAGATTACAGGCGGAAGGAAACCGCAACCGCGATTCCGCCATGAATTATCTGCGCTCAATCCTGCGTACAAATCCCGATGACGAAGAAGTGGTTATTTACGCCGCAGGCCTGCTCATGGAATCACAACGCAGCGCGGATCAGGAGGAAGGCAGGGCGTTCCTTGAACGCCTGCGGCAAATGTCCGGCTCTTCGATTACGGTTCTCAGTTTAAGCCTTCGTGACGCTGTTATTCGCGAAAACTGGCGGGAGGCGCAGGGGTATTTGAACAGACTCCTTCCAGTCCGCCGTACCGATCAGGACCTTCAGGACGCATACCTTGTAGAACGGGGTTTAAACAACAACGCAAGGGCGCTTACATATGCGCGGGAACTGTATGAAAGGAATACTGCTAATAACGAATATATCGCCGTCTATATTTCCGCCTTGATTGACAACGGCAGAAGGGACGAAGCGTCCAGATTACTGGAAACCAGCATGGCGGCGACAAGCGCCGGCGCCGACAAAAGCCGGTATTTTTTCCTGCGAAGCCGTATTCAGCCCAACGAAGAAGCGGCGCTTGTAGACCTCCGCTCCAGCCTTTTTGAAGACCCCCGCAACCTTGACGCCCTAATCGCCATGTTTGAAATCTACCACCGCCGCCGCGAAGAACGCCGCGCAGTTCACTATCTAAGGCAAGCCCTCGCTATAGCGCCCGACAACCCCCGCCTAAAACGCTA
>JAIRUC010000111.1 GCA_031254615.1 Treponema sp.
TGTGAAAACATAAAACCTTTTAAATATTTTTCGGCCGATTGCTGGCAAAGATAACATATTACTTCATCCGGCGTTGGATTATGCATGGTGGACAGGTATTCCGCCGATCTTAACTCGTCTTTGCCCTTATCAAGCCATTGCTGTAAGATATCATCTTTACCCATAAAGTTTTATACCGTCCCGGGCTATTTTCCGTTCGAGTGTCGCATACTGTTTTCGGTCGTGAAAACGGTTTTGTTTTAGTCCTAATAAATCGACAGATTTGTTTTTTACAGAATCAATTGCTATGCGGACAGCGGTAAGCGCTTCTATTTCCCTCATTGGCAGTTCATCTTTAAAAACGATATATAAATCTAAATCCGAATCTTTTTTTGGTGTTCCGTATGCATAAGAACCGAATAAATAAATCGATTCCACGGGTACTGTTTTGGCTATAATTTGAGAAATAGCAGATAAATTTTGTTTTATATCCGATATGTTATTCTGCATTTTAACGCCCTAACCCGAAGTATATATCAAATGGGCTTTTTTGACAATATTTTTAAGGCAAATATTGAAAAGTGATAACTGACGGCAACAACAGAGTTTATTTCATAAAATCACGGATTTTTTAATCTAAATATAAGTCGCTTTTTGCAACGCCGGACTGCGGAAAGCCCTTACGGTGCGCTGGCGTTGGCCTTGTATACTAGTAAATTTTTGTGCCTGACACTTCCGCGCCTACAATAGAAAAAGTACCTTCAGATTTTTTATTGCAATTATTAAGTGTAACACAACGTATTTTTACAGTTTGAATAATAATGGGCAATTGGGCAGCAGCCTGCTGACCAATAATATAACTATACAGTGGATAGTTCCAATAATGCCATAAAATGCCACATTTTTACCTAATAAAATAGTTTCATATATATCGCATATTTGGGGTTATATGTGAAAGAAAGTTTCACATAACGTATTGTATATGAAACAAAGTTTCATATACATCTCAAAAAAGCGAAACTATAGCTATCCTATTCTTTATCGTTTAGAGTGTCCAGAGAGATAGATCGCAGCTTTACTGTAGTATACTCACTTTAAAGAGCTCGCTATGCGCACCCTAGAAATTATAAAAAGCGTCAATATAGCGTTGCCCCAGCCCTACAAATCCATGATATACGTCTTTATCGGCGGGAAGCCGTTAAAACCAACTGACGCGTAAGAGGCTGTGTAGGCTCCGGTCGAAAGGAAGTAAACTCTGTACCCGGTTTTAAGGTCGAGCGGGAGCCGGTATTTGTAGTCTTCGTAAAGGACATCCATGCTGTCGCAGGTGGGACCTGCCATGATCACTGTCGCTTCTTTGCAGCCCGGCGTGTCGATGCTGGTTATAATCGGGTACTTGACTGATTCATTGAGTGTTTCTGTTAATCCGTTGAACTTGCCCGTGTCCAGATATACCCAGCGGTTAAGGGCTGTGTTGTTTTTTCTGGAAATAAGAATCACTTCGGTTGTCAAAATGCCGCTGTTGCCGACAAGAGAGCGTCCCGGCTCAATGATAATTTCGGGCATTTCGTCTCCGTAATCGTCGGTAAGGTATCTGGTTATTTCTGAGGAGTAAACCTGCAAATTGTTTGTGGGATGCATATAGCTTGCGGGAAGACCGCCGCCGATATTGATCATGGAAAGCCTTAAGTTTTCTTCTTCGTCAAGGGATTTAAAAAGATAATTTGTTTTTGCCAGAGCGTCATCCCATTGCCCTATGTCCCTCTGCTGGCTTCCTACATGAAATGAAATGCCGTAGGGCTCAAGACCCATGGATTTGGCGGCAATCAAAAGATCATAGGCCATGTCAGAATGGCAGCCGAATTTACGGGAAAGAGGCCAATCCGCCGAGCCGGTGTTTTCGACCAAAAGGCGCATATACACTTTTGAACCGGGAGCGCAGGCGGCAATATGTTTAAGGTCTTCCTTGCTGTCGGTGGCGAACATTCGTACGCCTTTTTCATAAAAATAGGCAACATCCTTTGCTTTTTTGATCGTGTTCCCGTAAGAAAGACGGTCAGGCGAAACACCCAAGGACAGAACAAGGTCAAGCTCATACCGCGAGGCAAGATCGAAGCAGGCGCCCAAATCCGCCAGCAGGGAAATAACGGCCTTTTCGGGGTTTGCCTTAACAGCGTAGTAGATTTTGGCGTAGGGGAATGCTTCGTGCAATCTTAAATAGTTTTCCTTAATGGAGCGAAGATCAATCACCAAAAACGGCGTCTCAAGATTTTTTGAAAAATCGAGAAAACGATGCCAGTCGTCATCCGAAATGTAATCTCCCCTTGTTACCATATTGCCTCCAGAACATTTACTGCGGATGATTCTAGCACTTTATCAATTTTTATTCCAGCGGATTTTTTTGGAAGGGGAATCAAAAGACAGCGGCTTCCCCTTACCTTTTTATTCGCAGTTTATCGTTTTATCCAACAATACTTCTTCTGTATTTTTATATCCTATTTTTTCATAAAATAATTTTGATTTTTCATTATTAGCGCTTATATGAAAATGAAAAATATTTTTGGATTTAGCTTCATTTTCAATAAATTCTATCAATGCTTTTCCTATACCATTTTTTCTATATTCCTTTTTCACAAAAAGTGTTTCTATATCCAAACGGGAACTTTTATAGCAAATTGACTTTATTATCAATCCTGTACAATATCCAATTGCGATACTGTCTGAATATGCTATACAAATAATTTCATGATTGTTATTTTTTAAAAATATTTCCATTTCCTTTTTTGAGTTTTCATTTTCAAATAATTTATTTAATTCGTATAAATTTTCGATATCGTTTTCATCCGCAATTTTGATATTCATATAATCCCCTGTTAAGCACTGGTTTCTTTAATACTGGCCATAGTGCCGTGTTGTACCAAAATCGGAAAGCCGCCGCTATTTCCAAAATCATTGTACGCAAGTACATTTTCACTATTAAACTTAAATTTTTTAATCATGGGAGTCTCCTTTAAGTTTTTTTTCAAAAAAAAATATATTGATTTACCATAATAAATATGACATCCTCTGTCATACTATAAAATATTTTCATTATATTAA
>JAIRUC010000225.1 GCA_031254615.1 Treponema sp.
CATAGTCAGAGGCAATTTTTTTGTTGCCCGAAAGAACCATCCAGCCCGCGCGGAAACCGGTGCTGCGCCATGCCTTGCTCAGTCCGTCAAAACTGACGGTGAGAATGTCAGGTGCAATGGTGGAAAAGGGAATATTTACTGCGCCGTCGTAGGTGATACGGCTGTAAATTTCATCAGCGTATACGATCAGCTCGTTCTCTCTGGCGATTTGGGCGATAGCTTCTAAAATGGAGCGGTCATAAACAGCGCCTGTCGGGTTGTTGGGATTGATTACTACAATCGCTTTGGTTTTTGGCGTAACTTTAGAGCGGATGTCGTCCAGCACGGGATTCCAGTCCGAAGCCTCATCGCAAAGATAGTGAACCGCTTTGCCGCCTGCGAGTGTAACTGCGGCTGTCCACAGCGGGTAGTCCGGCATGGGGACAAGGACTTCGTCGCCTGAGTCCAAAAGACCCTGCATGGACATCATTATCAGCTCGCTGACGCCGTTGCCGATAAAAATGTCGTTGATGCCTACATCCATTACACCTTTGGACTGGAAATCCTGCATAACGGCTTTTCTGGCGGCGAAAAGACCGCGCGAATCGCCGTAGGGCTGGGCGTTCTGCAGATTGACAATAATGTCGTGGAGTATTTCATCGGGCGCGTTAATACCGAATGAAGCTGGGCTTCCAAGGTTGAGTTTTATTATGCGAAAACCGTCTTCTTCAAGTTTTTTCGCTTCTTTTAAAACAGGACCGCGTATGTCATAACACACATTTTCCAGTTTTGTTGACTTTTCTATGTTTTTCATAATCTCCTCCGTATCTTTAATCTACTCCGTATCTTTAATCTACTCCGTATCTTTAATCTACTCCGTATCTTTAATCTACTCCGTATCTTTTATATTTGAACTTTCCTGAATATACCGCTTATCGGAAATAATCGGATGGGACGCTTCATGATCAGCCTTATACTTGGCTGTATGCCGGGCTTTCTCAATATCGGCCGTTATTTGTTTTGTCGTTACCTGTTGTTTGTCAGGTAACGCCGTATCTTTTCCGGAGAAAATCCATACACCGGCTTCATCAATATATTTCCTTATAATAGCAATGTGAATCTCGTTCTCTGTTCCTTTTACTTCTTTCTTCCAGCCTTCAAGGCGTTTTAACGCACCGAGTACCCGGCTTCGGCCTTTCTCGGCGGCAGCCAGACAATCCTGCTGCCTTAAAGAACTTTTTGCCAGATTTTTGACAAGAAAATAAGCAGAAATACCGGTGATGAGGGCATCGTCACAGGAGTCCGCCACGGACAAAAACTCATGTTCAGCCTTGTCAAAAGCGCCGGCAAGCAGCCATGAAAAACCGTAGAACCAGCGTACCCATTCCCGGTCGCGCTTTCTCAATCTGCCTTTATCAAGATGCGTCTTAAAAAAGACAGCCGCCTCGCTATAATCACCGCTAATGACCCTGGCAGCGCCAAAAATCAGGACATTTTTTTCCACAACTGACTTTTTGGCAAGGGATGCCTTGTTTTCCAGCTTCAAAACCGATTGGTAATCGGAAATAACCATGTAGGAACTCGCCAAAAGCCTCACAAGACGGGTATTATACTTGCCTTTTACAAAGATTTTTTGCTCCAAATAATAGGCTAAAGCAGGCCAATCCTCTCTTTCCAAAAGCAAAAACAGCCGATAATTTATAAGGAGAAATATGCCTAAACAAACAAGGATAACAGTCATGAATATTAACAGAGGAGAAGTCACATATCGTAAATCCACAGCCTGCACCGGGCTTGGAAGCAGCTGCGGCAACAGGGCTGTTATCAACAGGAAAAAAACGATAAGTATGCTAAAAGCAATTATCAGGTATTTAAATTTCAAGGGAAACACTCCTATTATTATTTATCGTTATGAAATGAATCATAAAAGAAAGCTGATGTTACGTCAACGATGGAATTTGCTTCGGGGGATGGAATGAAGAATTTTTTAGTAAAGGATATTAAACCTAACAGTTTTTTTACAAAGACGCTTTTTCTTGACAAGGCGTTTGTTATTGCCACTCCGGAAACACCGTTTTCCAAGGAGATGTCAAGCCTCCTGGAAAAATGGAGCTTTAATTCGGTACTTTGTGAAGGCGAGCCGAATATAGAGTATGCCGCAGACTCAACAGGAGAGGAAGCTCCTGAAAGCGGCATAAAATCTATTTCCACGCAGCCGGATTCGGATAAGCTGGAAAAAGCCGAGGAATTCTATTCAAATTTATTATACTTTATTGAAGACCTTTTTGTAAGGGCGTCCGTGTCGGGCGAATTGAATTTTAAGGTTCTGGTAGAAAAGGTTAAAAACATAGTCGAGTATATCAGAGAAGACAGGCGTTTTCTGATGAGGATTCTAAAAATGATAGAACCTGCCAAGGGAAAAAATTATCTGGCTACTCATTCGGTACGTTCTACAATAATTGCCATAATCATAGGGACATATCTTAAACTTCCTAATCACCGGTTGATTGAACTGGGAGTGGCGGCGCTTGTGCATGAAGTGGGAATGTTGAAGCTGCCGTCTCAACTTTATTTAAGCAACAATCCTCTTAGCCCCCAGGAGAAAAAAGTTATTATAACCCATCCCGTACTCGGTTACAGTATGCTAAAATCTCTTGATTTTCCGCTTGCGATATGTCTTGCGGCTCTTGAACACCATGAACGCGAAAACGGAACAGGTTATCCGCGGCATCTTCTCGCAGAAAAGATCAGTTTGTATTCAAAAATTATCGCTGTAGCGTGCTCATACGAAGCGCTCAATTCCAAGCGGCCGCACAAGGAAGCAAAAGACGGCTATACCGGCATGCTTGAGCTGCTGAAAAACGACGGCAAACAATACGATGACACTATTGTCAGGGCGCTTGTTCTTTCACTCTCAATATACCCGATAGGTTTATATGTACTTCTGTCAAACGGAAAAAAGGGACAGGTTGTGGACGTAAACCCGGAAAATCCCAAGTTTCCGATTGTGGAGATTCTTGGAGAAGTTACTCCCGACGGAAGGAACAAAACTGTACAAACAGCGCCTAACGTAT
>JAIRUC010000233.1 GCA_031254615.1 Treponema sp.
GCGGAAACTGATAGAGCTGATGAACGGCGGGTTTTCCGTAAAAAGCGAGCCGGGCGGGGGAACGACGGTTACCGTCCGTCTGCCGCAGGAAAACTCAGGTCTTTCCGGCACGATTGGCATGAAACTGGCGGACGATTTACAAAAGTTACGCGAATATAACGTGTCTTGTATGAACAAGGTACAAATAACGCGTACGCCCATGCCCTATGGCAAAGTTTTTATAGTGGACGACGCGGAAATGAACCTGTATGTCGCCAAAGGGCTTATGGCCCCTTACGGCCTGTCAATTGAAACCGCCGCAAGCGGTTTTGAAGCGATTGACAAAATCAAAGGCGGCGCCGCCTACGACATCATTTTCATGGATCACATGATGCCGAAAATGGACGGCATAGAAGCGGTAAAGATCATCCGCGATCTGGGATACAAGCGCCCCATAATCGCGTTGACAGCTAACGCCCTGGTGGGGCAGGCGGAGATGTTCATGGAGAACGGATTTGACGGGTTTATTTCCAAACCGATTGACATACGGCAGTTGAACGCTTCGCTGAACAAACTGATACGGGACAAATACCCGCCTGAAGTGGCCGCAGCCGCACTGCAGGCGGCCAGGGACAAAGCGAAACCAGTGGAAGCACAGCCGCCATCCGATCCAAAACTGTCGGCAATGTTCGTACTGGACGCCGAAAAGTCTCTTGCGAGACTGAACGCGATATTTGTTAACGAGTTTCGCAGGAAGGATGACATCCGCCAGTATGTAATAGATACCCACACAATGAAAAGCGCGCTTGCGAACATTGGTGAAAGCGAGTTATCCGCCGCCGCGCTCAAACTGGAACAGGCGGGGCGCTCTGAAAATCTGGCGGTAATGACAGCCGAAACCCCCGCGTTTCTGGAAGCTCTGCGTGAAATGATTGAAAAATACAGGCCAAAGGAAGAAGACGGAGTTATCGCACAGGAAGAAACGGAAGACCCTGCGTATTTGAGCGAAAAACTGCATGTGATACAAACAGCCTGCGAGAAGTATGACGTAGCAGTCGTGAATACAGCGCTGGCGGAACTGGGACAAAAGAGATGGCCGCGCGCGGTAAAAAAACTGCTTGATACCATTTCCGAATATTTACTGAACAGCGATTTTGAGGAAGCCGCGAAACTTGTGAAGGATTATATTGAAACAAAAAAATAACGCCGGCGTTTAAGTGGAGTGAAAAATCTTCCGTTTAAATTTTTAGTTGGCGGTAAAGCCTATCGTTATGGGTTTCGGTGGTTTTTCTATAAGTTTGAAAATTCACTTTGCGTAAGTTGGAACATAAAATCTTCCGGAAAACGCCGCATATTTCTTTTTACTGTTCTTTTTAAATACTTCGTTTCCACCTGATATAAAGCCGCAAGTTCACGGTTGAGCATGACTTTTTGCCCACGAATTTCGTAAATCATATTCTGTATTTGCGATAATTTTTTTGCCATGAAATTTTTTACCATATTGAAAGAGAAATAACAGGGTGATAAGACAAAAAGCATATAAACCAGTCTGTTTTCTAAACTCCTCGAATTCAAGGTTATACAAAGTTTCCCAACTCCCTACGCCCCAAATAATTGACATGATTAATTTAATCATTACAATAATAAATAAATGAGCGTAAAAATCAGAAATGTATACATAGACTACAATGCCACAACCCCCCTGCGGCCGGAAGTAAAAGCCGCCATGGTAGAGTACATGGAAATATTTGGGAACGCGTCCAGTATGCACGGGTCGGGCAGGGCGGCGCATGCCGGAGTAGAGCAGGCGCGCAAGGCTGTGGCTTCCCTCATCGGGGCAGGCGACAAGGACGGAAAAATTATTTTTACTTCGGGCGGTTCCGAGTCCAACAATACGGTGTTTCAAACTATGCGCCTTCTTGCGAAAGACAATAACCGCAACGAAATCATAATTTCCGATATTGAGCATCCCTGCGTTTTAAATTCCGCGGCAAACCTTAAAAACGAAGGGTTTAGCGTAAAGGTTTTGCCGGTGGATGAATACGGAAAGATCAAAATGGACGAGCTGAAAACTGTGCTTGGGGACAAAACTCTTTTTGTGTCGGTAATGGCGGCTAACAATGAAATCGGCACTGTGCAGGATATTAAAGAGATAACCGCTATGGTAAAAAATGCCGGCGCTTTTATGCACACAGACGCGGTGCAGGCAGCCGGAAAAATTCCGCTGAACGTAAATGACATTGGCGCGGATTATGTGACATTGTCGGCGCATAAAATTTACGGGCCAAAGGGCGTGGGCGCTTTGTATGTAAAAAAAGACGCTCCTTTGTTTCCGTTGATTCACGGCGGCCATCAGGAGGACGGGCTTCGCGCCGGAACTTACAACAGTACAGGCATCATGGGTTTTGGCAAGGCCGCACAAATTGCCGCCGGCGAAATTGAAAAATACGGCAGAGATATTTCGCACCTCCGTGATAAATTGCGCGGGGGGCTTTTGGAAAAAATCCCCAATATCAAAATAAACGGCCACCCAAAGGATGTCCTTCCCAACACGCTGAATGTTTCTTTCCCCGGCGCGGAGGGCGAGTCCATTCTTCTTTCTATGGATATGCAGGGAATTGAGGCGTCGACCGGTTCTGCCTGCGCTTCCGGCAGCCTTGAACCGTCCCATGTGCTTATGGCGACAGGGCTTGGCCCGGAACTCGCGCACGGCTCAATCCGGTTCAGTCTGGGGTGGGGGATTACAGAAGAAGACATTGATTATATAATTGAAACAGTGCCGCCGATTATCGCGCGGTTACGGGCAATGTCAACATTGCCAAGCTAACAGGAGATTTATGTCAGACTGGATATATTCGGATACAGTTAAAGAACATTTTACAAATCCGCGGAATGTGCTTTTGGAAGATGAGGCGGATTTTGCTCCCGATGCCAGAGGGCAGACGGGAAACATAAAGTGCGGCGATCAAATGCTTATGCTTTTAAAAATAAAAGATGATGTAATAACGGATGTCCGCTGGAAAACTTACGGCTGCGCGAGCGCGATTGCTTCTACCAGTATGCTTTCCGAAACCATAAAGGGAATGAAAATCCAGGACGCCTACAAAATAAAACCGGAAGACCTTGTAACAAAACTTGGCGGGCTTCCCAGTTTTAAAATACACTGTTCTGTTTTGGGCGACAAAGCCCTGCGTGAGGCAATAGACGACTATCTTTCAAAGACCGGCAGACAGGGTATGTTAAAAGAAGAAACCAGCGTTATCTGTCATTGCCTTGGCATTACGGACAAAGATATCGAAAACGCTTTCAAAAACGGCGCCCGCACTTGGGAACAGCTTCAGCAGGCGACAAAAATAGGAACTGTCTGCGGAAGCTGCAAAGAAAAAGCCGTGGAGATGCTCCACGGCCTTGATCATATTTACAGTGTTTAACTATTTTCGCATTAAATCCACAGGGTCTAATACCATTGCCGCCCCGTTTTCATTTTGAGTAAGAAGCCGTCCCTGTTGAATTGTTAAAGCCGCGTTTGGATGTACCCTTGCGGCTGATTTTGCCTTTATTGCAAGATTTGTGTCAAAACGGCCAAGGTAACAATATTGAGTCTTTAGATCGACAGTAATCGCGTAAAGATCGCTGCCGTTTATCCATAACAGACTTCCCATCAATATATCGTCATCACCCTGTTTTGCCATTGCAAGAGCGGCCTGATCTATCTCGATAAGGCGTACTGCGCCGTTGCCTTTGTTTTCACCGGCAATGGCGATCATCTTTCCACCTACCAAAGAAAGCGTCCGTATATGGATAGTATCAAGAGCAGAGTGTTTTAATTCATTTCCCGTCATGCTGATAAGGACAAGCTTGCCCATTGTTGTCGGAGTCTCTCTCGAAATCATTACGCCGATAACACCTTCGGCGGTTTGTGCGACAATAGCAGTCTGCTGATCTTTTGCAATCTCCTGACGCTCCTGCTGGGCTTCATCTGTTTTCTTCTCTGCAAAATCTTCAAGCTTTTGGGCATCTTCACGTCGCTGGTCAAGCTCCTGATCTTTTTTGTCGGCCTCCTGTTCCCTCTTATCAAGTTCATCCTGTTTTTTCTGTGCGTCTTCATCTGTAATTTTTCCGGCCGCTTGATCTTCCTGCGTTTTTTGTCTTTCCTGTTCAATATTCTGCCTTTCCTGCGTGTTCCGGTTTTCTTCCTGCCTGATTGTCTGACGCTCATTCTGAGCGCGCCGTTCGGCTTGATCGGCTTCCCGTTCTTTCAGATCGACCATTCCCTGACGCTGAGGAACTCCGCGGTCATCTTCCTTTCGCAGTTCTTCCACAACGCGCTTGTCGGTAATGGTGCTGGTATCAATCGCGCTTAAACCGCCCTGCCCAAGAGGGATAAGCATCATTGTTCTTCCCGGCCATTCGTCATAACGGATAGAAAGTCCGGCTTTGTCTCTTGCGAGGTTTCCCGTAACATGCGTTTTGTAACGCTCGGTAAAATAATCCCAACTGCCGCGGTAAACGGCATTGTAAATGGTAATATATTCAGCTAAAACAGATGCGTCCCTTTCACTGTAGCTGTACGCATCCTGCAGATAACCCTGAATAATAGTGCGCAGGTTTCTGACATGATCTACCCCGGTATCTACTCCAAGACCAAAAATGTCGGCATCGATCTTGCTGTCTTCGGGCCCTGAAACACAGTGAATGACAAAGTACCGGCTTGTGGCGCCGGCTTCTATTTTGTACGAATATGTCCTTTTACTCTCGGCGGACATCGCGGCTATAGTGGGCGCAATGTTATTTTCGCCGGCCAGAACCTGCTGTCCCAAAACCGTCCCAAGCTGGCGGATCTGTTCCCTTGTGTCTATTCTGGCATGAGGACCCTCATAGTTAATAAAGACAACTTGCGGAAGATTCTGTTCTAATTCATTACGATCTACCTGCGTATAGCCTGTAGCGGCAATTCCCGCAAAAATGATAAAAGCAAATAATATTCGGTATTTTTGCATGACAACTCTCCTAATACTTAATTATAATCTATTTTTCATTAAAGGTATAGCAAATTGTACTTCCCTGTACACGGTAAATTTCCCTATTTTAACGATGAAAGTTCATTTTGGGCCTGCCGCCTGACTATGGGGGCTTGATTGCCGGCGGTAAGCAGGTTCAGTATTTTTATGCCGCTTTCGCTCAAGGGGGGGCCTGAAAAACGGCAAAGAGCGCCTGTTGCCGAGGCTATCGCGAGCAAAACCTGCTCGTCTTTGATACCGCCCCCGTTTATAAGCAAAAAGAGAAATGTTTGAATTGCGACCCCGTCGTGATCAACACCGATGTCCCCAATAGCCTTTGCCGCCGCTGCCCTTACCAACGGATCAAGTTCCCTGCGGAAAAAGTTTACCAGCCAGGGGACGGTTTCAAAAGAGCCAATCCGGCCAAGCAGATGAAGGGCGTCCAGTTTATGTCGAATATTGAATTTTCCTTCGGCAATTTTCATTAGTGTAGATACCCACTCAATTTCATCTGTTCCGACTCTCCCTGAATTAATGCCGGATTTAATCTGTTCAAGCTTAACCATAAATTCATATTCGTTAAGAGGGAAATTTTGAAGAGAGGCCGCATTTGGGCTGCCCGTCCCATAAGATCCTTCGGGAAGCGGACCGAAAAGCCCTTTCCTTTCGGGCAGGACGCGTGCTTCTATTTTATACGCGTAGAGTATCCAGTCTTTCCCGCCCGAGTAAAGTACACCGTCGTTTCCAAAGGCGGGTATGGCGGCTGTGTTTTGCAAAAACATAAACCAAATCCTTTCTCCGTTATGTGTAAATCCCGTGGCGCCGTTTTTGCTCAGTATATAAATGCCCCTGTCATCGTAAACTATTTCCGCTTCAGGTTCCGGCTTTCCTCCGTTTTTTGAAAATTCCTTTATATGGCTGTCGCTTTTCCAAAGTATGCCGTTTCCGTCCGATAAGCTGTCGGGCGGTTGGCTGGACGGAGGTTCAAGTGAAAAAAGAGCCGCAGAACCGTCGTCAAAAACAACAGCAATATTATTTTTCCTGCCTGCCGCGGCTATGGGCCTGCCCGGAAGTTTCGGCAGAAGCGTGGGGTGAACCTCACCTTGAGCGGAAAAAAACCAGTCTTCCGATTGGCCGAGTATGCTCATAGAACCGTCTTTGTATAACACAAGTATCTGCTGCTGCCGCTCAACAGGGATTAAGGCGGCAGGCGGGTCAAAAAGCGTCCATGTTCGGATATCTCCGAAGGCGCTGATACGGTAAACATGGTTGTTTTCCAGCGCAAATATAATCCCTCCGCTGTGATCCAGTTTAGGGGCAAGAGAGATCGGCGCTTCATAATCTCTTGTCCACAGCAGATTGCCGGATGCCGTATAACAGAAAATTTTTTCCGCAACCGGGACAAAAAGCCTTCCGTCCCATCCGCAAATTACCTTTGCGCAAATCGGGCTTTCAAGACTGCGCCGCCAAAGTTCCCGTCCTGCGCGGTTAACCGCTATCAGCGTGCCGTTTGTCCTTGAAAAATAAGACGTGCCTTCCCGTGATCGTGTAACAAACGGGCTGATCCTTCCCCTTGCGGAATAGTTCCACATGGGAGTTCCTGCCGTAGAGTACGCCCTTATGTTCCCCCCATCCAGCGCGACAACAGCGGACTGCGCCTGCACGCTTGGCAGCGATAAAACCGCCCCGCCCAATGCCTGCCGCCAAGACGGCGTGCCTGTATACAGCGCCTGATCTCGTTCTATGTCTGTATTTTGGGCAAAGACGGGAACTGTGATCAGAAAGAAGATAGCGCACTTTTTCAGGAAAG
>JAIRUC010000226.1 GCA_031254615.1 Treponema sp.
GCGTCCCATTGTCTTTTATATTCTCTGCTTTGTTCATCGTAGACTATGCCGGTAATATACAACGGCTTTGCCGCATCGTTGGCATAGCGGTAAACCACAAACTGTTCTTCCGTAACGCCTTCTTCACTTTCCTGATTTAATACCGCGATGGCTATTTCTCCGTTCTCCAGAGGGATTTTTGTAATTAGATTTTCATGCCTCCCCAATGGCTGCATCCCCGCTTCGCCCTGAAAAAAGGCGGTATCACGCGGAACGACAACACGGGCGCTTATTTCTCCCTCTGTATTTGGGTACAGAATTTTTTTCCATAATCCGGTTGCTAAAATAATTATAAGCAGAATGCAGGCGGCAGCGACGCCAATGAAAGTTTTTTTCATCTTCCGGTTTTCAGGAGCCGTAGAAACCGGCGGCGGCTCTTTTTACTTTTGTGTCAAGGTTAAGTCCGACAACGATTGCCCGCCACCCTGAAAATTCTTCAACTCTGGAATAACGCATAAGGCCTGCCTGAGAACCGGAAAGCAAAGAAGAAAGCGCCTGCTGAGACGCGCTGATCAACAATGTATAACAAAGACCGGAACTTGGACGGGATGCGGCATCCCTCAACGCTCCGGAAAAATCCGCGATTGTCCCCGATCCGGAAATATCCCGAATGCTTTTTTTAACGGCATCCTTGTCGGCGTTGCTGTTTATTTTACCGGTATATATAACCTTTGCCGATGTCCCAGTACTCCAGACAGTAATCCTGTCTCCTTCAACAAGCAATTGATCAAGGCGTTTTATAACCCATGATGAAACTTCTTCCTTTACATCTGTCAAGGCTCTCGATCCGTCTATTATCAAATTTATGTCGATTGAAGGACGCTGGTTATCTGCCCCATACACAGGCGAAAGACAGCAAAAAACGATTAAAACTAATAAGAATTGATAAAAACCTCTATTCTTCATAAAACAAATTATATCATATCCGGGGAAAAAAGGCTATAGTAATTAAGAAAAGACTTTACATTTATATAATAATTATTGTATTATTATATAGTTGTAGTTTTAAACTAATTTTTAAGGAGAGTAATTATGGGAGCAATTGATCTACCCAAAAGCCCGAATGTATTTCATCCGGAAAAGCCGAGTGCCGTTGGTTCACGCAATTCTTTAGCCCAGGAATACCGTGATCAACAAGCAGAAGTAAATTTGTTATTGGAAGAAGAAACCAATAAGGTTATTCACCACCTGACAGCTAAATTGCCCAAAGACGTTCTTGAACGCCTTGATGTAATGGGCAGTATGAAGGAAAAACTTTACAATTACTTCAATCAGAATTACCAGAATATGTTCAACCGTTACATGGTAACGAGTGAAGATGAAATGGTAAAGAAAGTCAGAAACTTTATTGATAAAGAAGAAACCAAAGTTCTGACAAGGTACACGCCCAAAGAAATTGCCGACTTGCTGGACGCTGTAGGCGGCGCCGACAAGTTCAATACAGGCGAAGTTGAAAAATCCGTTGTTAATATGTACGGCCACTTGCAGGGACATATTCAGCGCGGCGTCAACGAACTTGAAACCCACACAAACAGCATACTCCGCCAGAAGACAGATACCGGCGCTTTTGTCCGCGGTGAAAATGCCTACTCAATTGTAAAATGCGCCTTCAAGGATAACATACTAAAACCGAAGACCGTTACCGATGTTAAGCTTTCTGTCAACATTCTTGATTCAGAGCTTATCAGCCCGATCTTCCATTATCAGGTTACGGTTGAATACCTTGTAAAAGACCTTATCGCTAAACACATCATTGACAGTATCGATAAAATTATTGAGCAGGTTAAAGATGAAAGAATCGATCAAGGTATGGAAGAACTTTCAGACAGCGAAATTATTTTTGCCAAGCTGAACAAGGTGGAACAGTTTACCGACGATAACGTTGATGAAGCCAAATCCAAGCGCTATTCCATCATGGCAAAAACGCTCATGGAAAGGCTTGCCGACCTTCGTGCGGAAATTGACCCCGAATCCTTTGACGCCCTCAATGTTCGTGAAAACATCAAAAAAATTATCGACATGGAAAATATCCGCAACCGCGGTTTTAACACAGCAATTAACTCAATTACCTCAATTTTGGATACTTCCAAAATGGGTTATCAGTACATCGAAAACCTCAAGAACGGAAGGGAAGTCATTATTCGCGAATACGAAGATACAGACCCTGCCAATCTGCCGGACGAGCGCTATTCAATCAAATTGCGCTATTTTGACAACGCCCAGCTTATTGAAGACCGCAAGGCCTACGATGTAATGATGAAGAGCTTCGAGACCGAAGTTCAGCATCTTTGGGATATTCTTGAAGTTATTTATCAGGATTCCAAGAGCTTCTTCAGAGTCAACGACTTTGATGACCTTGCAAGGAAGAACAAGAACAGGGTCAGGAAACTTATCAAAGAAAAGTCCGGTGAGCCCGTTTACGAAAATATCGCAAAAGTTTGGGACGAAATTTCCTTTGTAAAGCCGTCCGAGACCGAAGTGGAAAAATCAAACCGCACCTATATTTGGGAAAAAGATCGTCTTCGCACCAGAATTATCAGGATGCGCGAAAAAATGAAGAAAATGTACGACTTCCTGTACCCAATCGAAAGGCGCGTAATGGAAGAAAGGCTTGCATGGATCGAGAAGGAATATTTCAGGTTCGATTACATGATTAATCCCTACCACCTGCAGCCGGGTCTCTTGCTTGATGTTGATATTACATCAATTAAGAGGAAGAAAGTTACTTTGGACGCAATGGCGAACGTACTCAACGAGTTCCTGCATGGTGTTTCCAAGGGCTTCTCTGACGCTGCGTTTGCGTCGTTCAGCCGCAGAAGGTCAACGGTCCGCGAAGACATCAACCAGTCTTTCAGCGCTTCTGCTGCTGATGAAGAAGAGGAAAGCGCAACTGTAGTCGCTGCAGCTGCTCCGCGGCCAAAGGCAATTGCCGCTCCCAGAACAGCCCCCAAAGCTGCTCAAAAGAAAGGCGTTGTGGATTCAAAAGCTAAAAAGAGACCGTCACGATCATCACGCGGTGGATCACAGCTTTCGGAAATATAACGTAAGGTAACTTGCAATGTGAAAAAAATGCCCCCGAATCAGGTTAACACTTTGACCTTTTCGGGGGTATTTTTATTTTTTAATTCATAAGGATCAGAAGGAGTTTTTATGGCAGACAATATAAATCTTGATGTGCTTTCTACTCGTAACGGTTTTAATACTGCGGTTAGATATATAAAAAATACAATTGGAATAGCCTCCAGCGCCGGGGCGGATAACCTTGGCGATATTCTTTTCAAATTAGATGATGAAGAAATAACAAGTGCAAAAATAGGCTTGATTTTAAGGATGTTACTTGTTGATAAACTTGGGTACAAGACCGCTTCGACAAATCTTGACGTAACAGTTGATGATCTAGCACCTGTTGCGAAAGAGTTTTCTAAATGGAACGGAGTTGATCTTGTCGCGGCGTATCATCATCCTGAACTTGGACTTTTAATAGCGAATCCCAAAGTAGCCGAAGAACTGGCGGATTTTGGCGGACTTCGCAAACGTGAGCTATTGGTAATATATGCCGGTTTTTACGGACAGGAAACAAATGAGAATTGTGAGAAGGCGGCCTCCCTTGCCCTTAGGGTATTTGAAGGAGCAAAGGTAACTGTTCCGTCCGCTCTTGCAAAAGGTAAATATACTGTAAAAAAAGTTTCCAAGCCCAAAAAAGCGGCAGAGCCAAAACCCGCAAAAGTAAAGACAGCGGCAAAAACCGAAATTAAACGCGCAGCTCCTGTAATTAAAACAGCGGCCCCGCAGGTAAAACCTGCAGGAGGACCGTCAAGGATGACTCCGCGCTATGCGGTTGTAGTTCAGAATGAACTTTTTCATAATGGGAATGTAGAAGCGTGGAAAAGGATTATCGCCAGTTACAAGGCAAAACATCCCGATCTGGAAGTTTTTATTTACTATGAAAGAGAAAGAATACTTGACATAAATTCTCTGTTCAAGTGGGGCAAGGTTAAACATGGCAGCGCCATTGAGTTTGCCGTAGCCGGTAATAATATTGAGGATGTAGCGAAGCTGCAGCGTTATCTGGCACAGGGAGCCAGCCATCAATTTGAAGCGTTCCTGCGCGGGCCGGTAAATACCGTGCTTAAATTGTTTTAACAAGGAAAATATATGGACTCAAGAATACATTTTTTTAGCCAAAATACTTCTATCTCTTCCAAGAACAAGGCGGATCTGTTGGGTATCCGCGGACGGCAGGCAAATGAATTTGCCGAACTGGCATTTCCCATTTTGCCCGGAATAATTCTTGATACCGAAATTGCTTCGGATATTGATGTCAAGAAAATAAAAAAAGATATTATCGATCTTCTGGACAAATGCGCTAAGCTGGTTGTAAAGAAATACGGAGATCCGCAGAACCCCATGCTTTTAAAGGTGGTTATCTCCTCTAATCTGGCTATTACAAATTATCCGGCACTGCATAACTTTGGCCTTGTTAAACCCACTATCGACGGTTTTGCGAAGTGGGTAGGCGAGGATTTTGCAGCTAACGAGGTTCTGTTCTTAATCAGCGGTATGATGGTAATTCAGGAGCGTATCAAGGAGCTGGAAGGCAAATCCAAAGAAAAGGATGAAATTGCCGGAAAGATTAAACTTCTGAGGCGTCTGCTTGGAGTTAAAGGACCGTCAAATGAACTGCACGGAGAGGAAGATAAAACGCCGTTACCAAAGAAAAAGTCCGCAAAGGAATACATGGACGAGTACGCCAAGTATTTCCCCAAAGGCTTTTTTGACGATGCCGAAAGCCAGCTTCTTATTACCATTAGTGAAATATCCAGAATGCTCAAAATAGATGAGCAGAACGATAACGATACGGCAATAATGATACAGCCGATGGTTTACGGCAATTATGGGAAAGATTCCTGTGCGGGTGCTTTTTACACTCGTAATGTGGTTACCGGCGAAAAGAAACTTCAGGGTAATTTTTTCAGGAATAAATTTAACGAGCTTGGTTCGGAAGGGCATGAAATCAATAAGATAGACGCTTCACATCTTAAACAGCTGGAAAAGATTGCGTGGACTTTAGAAGACAAGTTTAAAGAAATCCGTAACATCCGCTTTACAGTAGAAAACGGACGACTTTGGCTGATTGAACAAAGACTGGCGGAGCAAAAATCAACTCAGGCGGATATTAAACTTTTGCTGGATCTTCAAAAGCGCAAGATTGTAGATGATAAGTATGTAATTAAGACAATTGATCCCATAAGGCTTAACGAAATTCTGCATCCTGTAATAAATATGTCCAGCGTAAAGGGACTCAAATCGTGGAAGGGTGGTATTGCCGGCGCCCCGGGTGCCGCTATCGGCCGGGTTTACTTTAGTACCGATGCACTTCTGGAAGGAAAGAAAGCGGCAGCGCATAAAGGGGAAGACGATCGTTTTATATTAGTGCTTAATTCTTCCTTCGCGGAAGACGTTAAGGCTATTGAAGTAAGTACGGGCGTACTAACAGCCGAGGGCGGCTATTCCGCCCACGCGTCGGTAGTAGCCCGTCAGTACGGAAAAGTGTCTCTTGTGTCTCCTAAGTTAAAAATTAAAGGCAATAAAGCAAGTCTGGAAAATTTCACTTTTTCCGAAGGTGATTATATTACGATCAATGTTCCTTTCTACGGCGAGTCTACCGTGTACGAAGGCGTGGCGGAATTAATCGAACCTAATCCAAAAGAGTCCGGTTTGCTGGACTTTATTGAGCTTTCAAAAAAATTCGTTAAAAATTTCCATGTCCGCTGTAATGCCGACACTCCGCGGGATGCGGCTCTTGCTTTAAGTTTTGGAGCGGAAGGTTTAGGTTTGTGCCGTACAGAGCATATGTTCTTTAAAGAAGACCGGATCAATGTTTTCAGGGATATGCTGTTGTCCGATGACCCCAAGGAACGCCAGAAATATCTGGATAAACTTGAGGTTATGCAAAGGGAAGATTTCTACGGCATTATGAAAGTAATGGCGGGCAAAGAAGTGACAATCCGTCTTTTGGATTCACCTCTTCATGAATTTATGCCGCATAACAACGATGAGCTTACCTCTTATATAAACCATGCTTCCAAGGGCAAAAAAACAAAGCCGTCCAGAGCGGAAATTACCGCCCGCATAGAAGCCCTGCATGAATTTAACCCGATGCTCGGGCACCGCGGCTGCCGTATCGCAGTCTCTTATCCCGAGATATATGCAATGCAGGTAAGGGCAATCTTCAAGGCTGCTTATAAACTGCGCGCCGAAAAAATTGACGCTCAGCCGGAAATTATGGTTCCTATTGTTATGAATGTTTCCGAATTGAAGCTGATTGCTTACGGCAAGAAAATCGAAGGCTCAAACTATTTGGGCATTGTCGATATTGAAGAAGCGTTAAGAAAAGAAATGAAGGCGAAAGAGGTGGATTATAAAATCGGTACTATGATAGAGCTTCCCGCAGCAGCTCTTGGCGCCGGAGAAATCGCGAGGTACGGACGATTCTTCAGCTTTGGCACAAACGATTTGACCCAGACCACATTGGGCATCTCAAGGGACGATTTTACCGCTTTTATGCCGGATTACACCCTGTTTGACCTTATCAACGGCAACCCGTTCAGCACACTGGACAACAGGGTAAAGGAACTGATTACAATGGCGACAGACCGCGGGCGTATTACGCGGCCTGATCTTGTCTGCGGTTTGTGCGGCGAACATGGTGCGAATCCTGCCAATGTGCGTTTCTGTATGGACGCCGGCTTGAATTATGTTTCCTGTTCACCGTATTCAGTACCGATCGCATTGCTTGCGATAGCACAGGCTGAGATTGAAAAAATCGACGGTACGGCTAAGTAAAAGCGTTTTGTTGCTGTGATTTTAAATTGATAAAAAAAAGCCTGATCACTTTGAGTGATCAGGCTTTTTTTGTTTGTGCGTACTCAGTCAGTATTATACAAATTCGCCCTGGGGACTCATGCTCTTTTGAACTACTCCTGTTATTAATTGAGCAGCTTTTCTCGCGTCAATCTGCGGAACTTTACGCTGTCTGTTAAGTGTCTCTTCAAAGAAGGTCGTAAGAGAAGTGTAAACATCCGGCATTTGGTAAAACACTACCGAGAAATTGATGCTGGTAGGTTTAAGAATGGTAAATGAACCGTAAAGTTCATCCGGCTCTTTTGCTACCATTATCCTTGTCTGGTTTTTAGCGATAATGGTTTCAACTTCGTTAAAACGTTTTGGGATGGATTCTCCCATCGTCCTGCTGACCGGCTCCTGGAATTTTTTGTCGTATGTGTCATTTTCTACCAACACAAAGAGCTTTTTCCCACCGGTAACAAATTGAAGTCCCGTTTCTGTCAGGAAGATTTCCTTGACGCCCGCGTAAGAAACAATCTCGAAGATTGAATAAGCGGTTTTGTCGCTGAAAAACGAAGAAACAATGTAGCCGTTGGCAAAAGGAAGTTTTCCCTGCGCAAAAGCGTCAAACAGGTTGCGGTATTTTACATTGTCATCCGGAGCGTCAATTACTTTTTTAACAGCCGGCTTTTTGGCAGTCGGTTTTTTTACCGCAGTTTTAACGGCAGGTTTTTTAGCCGCGGTTTTCTTCGCCGCTGGTTTCTTTGCCGGCGCCTTTTTTGCCGCCGGTTTCTTGGCTGGCGCTTTTTTAACAGCCGGTTTTTTTACCGCTTTTTTAGCTGCAGGTTTTTTAGCCGCGGTTTTCTTAGCGGTCGTTTTTTTAGCCGCCGGTTTCTTGGCGGCCGGCTTTTTAGCCGAGGGTTTTTTAGCAGTTACCTTTTTTGCTGTAGTAGTTTTTTTTATTGTAGCCATATTTCCTCCATATTAGATCTTGATATATACAATTATAAACCACTCTTTATAAATTTAGCAACAGTTTTCTAATAAGAGTTGTTCGGAAATTGCCTACAAAAGATACGATAGATACGATTATTTTGCCCGTGACAGCGTTACGGCACAAGTAGTAACAATGTCTTCTACAGAGGCGCCTCTTGACAGATCGCTGATTGGTTTTGCGAACCCCTGAAGGAACGGGCCAAAAGCCTGCGCCTTGCCCAGACGCTGTACCAGTTTGTAACCGATATTGCCCGCGTCCAGATTCGGGAAAACTAAAACATTTACTTTTCCGCGTACGGGGCTGCCGGGCGCTTTTTTGTCCAATACGGAAGGAACAAGCGCGGCATCGGCCTGTAGTTCGCCGTCAAAAACAAAATCCAGGTTTCTCCCCTTTAATATATCCACCGCGGATTTTACTTTTGTAACATCATCGTGCTTGGCAGAATCCTTTGTGGAAAATGACAAAAGGGCTGCGACAGGTTCCGTATTTAAAAATTCCCGGCATGAAAAACACGCGCTTTCGGCAATATCCGCCAGTTGGGAAGACGTTGGGTTTGGAACTACCGCGCAGTCGGAGAAAATCATCGCCCCCCCCGCTCCGTACTGGGGGTCCATATCTGTCATTACAAAGCACGAGGAAGCGGTTTTTAAGCCGGGTAGAGTCCCAATTATCGACAATCCTGCCCTTAGTACGTCGCTTGTCGCTTTTTCCGCTCCGCCAACCATAGCATCGGCGTCGCCCATATGTACCATCATAGCGCCCCACCGCATCGTATCGGCAATATCAATTCTTGCCTGTTCCGGGGTCATACCCTTTTGTTTGCGTAATTCATAATAAACTTCGGAATATTTAGTCAGATTAGGATCGGCTGCGGGGGATACCGTTTGAATTCCTTGTAAATTTACACCTTCCTTCTTTGCCGCTTCCTGAATGTCCGCTATTTTTCCCAAAAGGACAACGCTTCCCGCGATTCCTTCATCAAGCAAAATCCTTGCAGCCATGACAATCCGTGGTTCGGTACCTTCCGGTAAAACCAGCCTCTTTGACATGGAAATAGCCCGTTCTTTCATTTCAATTACAAAATTCATATTTTTCCCTCGAAAATTAGTAGATAAGCCTAATAATAAGAATACCCCATTTATAGAAATTCCGCAAGTATTACGTTTAAGGTGAGCTAAAGATGTGTTCACAATATTTTTATAATTTGTTATAATCAATATTGATATGACTGATGTATACAATGATTTCATGGAAGACAATGAATTTGATACAATTTTATCTTCCGACATAGATTTTTCCGGAACGCTGCATTTCGATAAACCCTTTCTGATAAGGGGCAAGGTCTTTGGAGAAATAAACGCTACCGGCATTTTGGTAATAGATGAAAATGCGGTTGTAAATGCCAATATCCACGCTCAACGAGTTCTTATCCGGGGGCAGGTAAAAGGTGACGTTACCGCCGCGGAAAAAGTTGAAGTTACCGTTACCGGCAAATTGTCCGGCAATGTAACAGCCCCAGAAATTTTTATGGAAACAGGCTGTATTTTTAACGGCCGCTGTACGATGATAGGGAAGAACTCATGATGAAAATACAATTAAAACATTTTTTTGTATACTTTTTTCTTTTTGTTATAATTTTTACAGCTCATCCGCAAAACCGTCCTCCCGACGCGCTGGCAGAATACCGGGCAGGCAATTATGAGCGTGCTATACAAATATGCCGAAGCGAAATTGATGAAAATCCGGATAATCTGGAATCACATGTAGTAATCTGCTGGAGCCTAATACGTTTGAACCGTTATGAGGAAGCTATGCGTTTTGCCCGCGCAGGCAGGACTTTACACCGCTTTGATGTAAGAATTGTCGAAATACTCGGAGAAATTCATTTTTTTCAGGGTATGAACAACGAAGCATTACAATATTTTCAGGAATACGCAAGTCTTGCTCCTGAAGGTCAGCGGATTGACATGGTTTATTACTATATGGGAGAGATATATATACGTCAGGGAAAATTTCGCCATGCCGATATTGCCCTTTCCACTGCTGTACACTGGGTGCCTGGCAATGCCGCATGGTGGGTCAGGCTTGCGTATACACGGGAGAACGCGGGCGATTTAAGCAGCGCGATAGAGGCTTATGAGAGGGCGCTTTCCCTTAACCCCCAATTGAATGACGCTCAACGCGGACTGGATCGCATCAGGCGGGCAACAGGCGCTCAGTAGCTCCCGAATGTTTACGGTCTTAATTCAAACGCTTGGCTGTAAGTTAAACCAACTTGAAAGCGAAGCTGTTGCCGACGCTTTTTCTAAATCGGGATTTGCTCTGTACAAACCTTCATCCGGCGCTCCTCCTTCGATAATAGTGATCAATACTTGCACAGTAACATCAAAAGCGGATCAAAAAGCAAGGCGCGTTATCCGAAAAGCGCTGAGGGATTATCCCGATTCCTGCGTCCTTGTAACAGGCTGTTACGCACAATTGAACTACGCGCAGCTTAGTGAATTGGATACGAGTTCACACAGACGGCTCTTTGTTCTTAAAGGCATGGAAAAAGACAGGCTTTTAAATTTACCGGAATTCATAAATGAAAAGGCGCCGTTCCCTGTTCCCTACCCCCCATTCCCTAATTCCCATATCTGCGAAGCGGTAAAAGCGTGGTATGAAGACGGAACGGAAAGCGGGGGAACAGACGTTTTTCAGTTTTCGCCTGAACGGTTTTCCAGCCATACACGCGGTTTTTTAAAAATACAAGACGGCTGCGACAAGCATTGCACCTATTGCAGAATACGCCTTGCCCGCGGACATAGCATCAGTCTTAACGCACAGACGGCGCTGGAGCGCCTGCGCATCCTTGAAAAAAATCACGCGGAAGCGGTACTTACGGGCGTAAACATTTGCCAGTACCGCGATGGAAAAAACACCGCCAATCATGCGAGCAATCTTGCGAGCAATCTTGCGAGGCTTCTGGAATATTTGTTGTCAGGGACAGAAAAAATCGCCCTGCGTTTATCCAGTCTTGCACCGGAAAGCATAGACGAAGATCTTGCAAAAGTTCTGTCTCACAAACGGATACGCCCTCATTTTCATCTGTCGATCCAGTCGGGCAGTGAAAAAGTCCTTGAAAAAATGGGACGTAATTACAATGCCAAAACAGTAGAAAAAGCCGTTACCCTTCTGCGCTGCGCAAAAGACGATCCGTTTCTTGCCTGCGATATTATCACCGGCTTCCCCTGTGAAACAAATCTCGAATTTGAAGAGACTGCTAAACTGTGTCAGGAAACAGATTTCGCATGGATTCATGTTTTTCCCTATTCAAAAAGACCCGGTACTCCCGCATGGTCGTTTCCCGGTACGGTACAGGAAAAAGAAGTAACAAAACGGGTACAGCTTCTCACTGACATGGCAAGGCAGGGAAGGGCGGATTATGTCCGGCGTTGGGTTGGCCGCGAAGTGGAAGTTCTGGTGGAGAAGGGCAGCACGGCTAAATCCTTCTGCGCGGCAAAATCTTTTTGCCGTGGAGTTTCTGAAAACTACCTTAAATTGCTGGTTCAATATAATGGAGAAAAAGCCCCTCCGCCAGGCAGCGTTTCCCGCTGTAAACTGCTGGAAAGCCCCAGCACGGAAAAAACCGTAGATTATGACGCTATTGCAGAAATGTTAATTATTAGTTAAGAGTTTTGATTGAAAGGCGATGGTGTTAGTTTTTTTCAACTAATTTATTTATATCCATTATCAGATTACTCAATGACTCATCTATATTTTTTCGTAATTGTATTTTTTTTGTTTTGACAAGTTCCGCAATTTGCTTTATTGCCTTATCTTTTTTCCCGAATTCTCTGTTTTTTTCGCTATTTTCCAGAATAAACAACTCATAGACTTCCAGATTTAATGCTTTTGCAATATTGGCCAGTGTCCTGTCGCTTACCCATGTCTTGCATTGTTCAATTTCTATTATATGGGGTAACGAAATATCCGAGTATAATGCCAATTTTGCCTGAGTAATATGCAGTAATGATCGTGCTTTTTTGATGTTCTGAGAAAGAATTTGCCTTAAATCGTGTAATTCCTTCATATTGCTTAAAGATAAGGCAATACTATTGATTAAAAACTATGGTATTGACATTATTATAGAAATAATGGTAATATCCTCATACAGTTCAAAACATTGAACACATAAAACCTTTGCAAAATAGGACTGCTTTTATTTTGTCCTGATAGTGCCAGCAGACAAATTAAGGAAATTTTGGATGACAAAAGATATTCTTGTAATATTGCTGATAATACCGTCAATAGGAACTCTGGCTTGGGTTTATACTTCGACTTATAAGGCTTTCAGAAAATATAATAGCCTTTGTGAACCTGTCCAAAAAAAAATATTGCTAATCAATCAGTATATGTATCTTGTCAGGAACTTAACAATTGATGAATTAAAAAAAATAGAAACAATCCCCGATGAGGAAATAGTATGTATTGACAGCCTGCGTGATGCGGAAAAAATTGCAGAATCATTGAAAAATTACGCAAAAGAATATAACAGCAAGGAATCCTATGAAGGAAAAAGTACAAAAACAAGATGATGAAATAAGCCTAATCGATCTTTTTGCCGTGCTTTGGCGGCGAAGAAAAATGATAATAACCATTACTTTGGTCGCTGCAATAGGTGTTGTGCTTTGTTCTGTTATTTCGCTTATACTGCCCTCGGAAAAGTCATTTCTTCCCAATGAATATACTCCTAAAGCGCTGATGCTTATTGATAATAAGTCTTCTTCAGGAGGCGGGTTTTCATCAATGTTAAGTTCCAGCGGAATGGGAGGTCTTGCTTCCCTTGCCGGGGTAAATTTGCCGATAGGTTCAAGTTACAGCGAATTGGCGGCATTCTTGGTCGGGACTAACTCAATGCTTGATTCTGTAGTGGATGAGTTTGACTTGATTAATCGGTATAAGATAGAAAAATATCCTAGGTCATCAAGCCGAAAAGAACTCAAGAAAATCTTAAAAGCAGATTATGATGAAAAAAGTGGGGTTTTTTCCGTTAGTTTTACCGATATAGACCCTGTTTTTGCACGGGATGTAGTCAATTATTGTACCGCATACTTGGGGAAACGATTTGACGAACTAGGCATAGATAAAAGCAAAATCGAAAAAGAAAATCTGGAAGTAAATATAGCTAATACATTCAATGATATTCAGCAGCTTGAAGAAGAGAGCCGGGTATTGGAACATTCGGTTGATAACAGTTTTTCTGCTAGAAGCCTTTCGACTATATCTACGGATATAAACCGGATTTCTCTGGAATTGTCAGCTAAACGACAGGTTTATACCCAACTTAAAACTCAATATGAAGTGCTTAAAATAAGTATGGCCAGTGAAACTCCGGTTTTTCAAATTTTGGAAATAGCCGAGATACCGGATCAGAAGTCTGGACCAAGCCGGGGTATGCTCTGTATTATTGTCACTTTTGCCGCAGGTTTTTTCGCGGTGTTTTTAGCCTTTGTTTTGAACGCTATTGCCAATATTAAAAACGATCCTGAAGCTATGGAAAAACTAAGGAGTACCAATGAAAAGAAATAAATATATATTTTGCATTTCTATCTTCTGGATATGTTCTGTATTTTGTGTGTTTGTTCAATCTGCATCTTCCCAGGAAGATGAAATAACCACCACAAGGCAGACATCCAATACCGACGCAGATCTTAGCGCGTCCAGCGAAGATGCAAGTCGAAATATTATGCTGGCCCGTTCCAGTTCCGATTATCGTGTAACGCCCGGTGATGTGTATACTTTGGCTTATGCTGCTGGTTCTACACCGGTTTCATATATCATTACCGTAGATACTTCTTACCGTATACGTGTTTCAAACTTAGGAATTATAAATGGGGCCGGAAAAACTTTTTTGCAGTTAAAAAGCGAGGTCGAAGCCGTTGTTGCCAATAACTATCCGTTAAGTGGAGTACAGTTGGTATTAACCCAGCCTGCAATTTTTAGAGTGTATGTCAACGGCGAAGTACACAGGGCAGGAGAAGCTTCTGCCTGGGGCTTAAGCAGGTTATCAACATTAGCTGGAAGAAATCTTACAGGTTATGCATCTACTCGCGACATTTCAGTCAAATCCTCCAATGGGCAGACGCGGGTATATGATCTTTTTAAAGCCCAACGTTTTGGTGATATGAGTCAGGATCCTTATCTGCGGCCAGGTGATGTAGTCACATTCAACCGGATTAAACGTGTAGTGAGTATTAACGGCGCAGTGGAACGTCCTGGAAGGTATCAACTGTTGGATGGGGAAAATATTAAAGAACTTATCGTATCCTACGGCAACGGTTTTACGCCGGTTGCGGACAAAACCAGAAGTACACTCACACGATATGTAGGCAGCACGGAAATATCAGGGGATATCATGCTGTTATCAGAAGAAGAACTTACCGGAAATTATATCCTATGTGATATGGATGTAATTTCGATTCCTTCTATAACATCTCTGCGTCCCGCAGCCCATGTTAATCGACTAGAACGTACGATAACGATAAACGGAGCGGTCAGGCGTCCTGGTACTTATGAATTAATGCCCAATGAGAATCTGAAAGAACTGATAGAAGTCTACGCTGATGGTCTTACACCTCTTGCGGATCTTACCAGAATTGAAATGACACGGTTGGTGAATGGTGTAGAAATTGCCGGTGATAAAATATTCTTATCAAGTGATGATTTATCGGATAACTATGCATTGGAACACCTTGATTCAATTTTCATTCCGTCAGTGATTCAATTACGGTCGGTCTTGTTCGTAGAGGGGGCTGTTGGCATTGATATTAGCGCTTCACTGCATACTACCAATCGTTTTAGGGTACAGTTTTCCATCGGTGAAACATATGCTTCCTTGGTTCGGAGGAATTCCGAATGGTTTAGCGCGATGTCAGATACACAGAATTCTTATATTTTAAGAAAAGGGGAACGTATCAATATAAACATAGACAACATACTGTATAATATTTCCTTTCATAATGAGGTACTTATAGAGGATGAAGATACGTTGATAATTCCTTTTAGGCAGTACTTTGTTGCTGTTTCCGGTTCGGTCATAAACCCCGGACGCTATCCCTATATACCGGAGCGAGACTGGGAATATTACATAGGTCTTGCCGGCGGATTTGTACCCGGGCAGAATGCAAACGAGGCAGTTAAGATCAGAGATATTTATGGGAATAAGATGAAAAAGACTGATGATATACTTCCTGAAACGACAATAACAGCCGAAACAAATCATTTTTTGTATTTTTTTAATCAATACGCGCCGTTAATAACAACAGTTCTTTCCGTAGTTACTACATTCTTTACAGTAATGGCAGTAACCAGGTAGAACAAAAATTTTTACAAGATAATTCCTCCTGTAAAACAAGCCTCAAAGTCTATAAAAGCACTTCAGGATTTTTAGGTACTTGACAAAATACATAGTAACATGCAAAGTTGCTAATACAAATCTGCCATAAGGTTTTTCATCGTATTATTGTTCCTAAATGTGTAGTGATACACAATTCTGATGCTAATGTTTGTTGTACAGGATAAGGTTTTAGTGCTAAAATGAAGTATATTGATATTTAGATAAACTCAGGAATTCTTATGAAAGAAGAGACAGAAAAACAAGATGATGAAATTAGCCTAATCGATCTTTTTGCCGTGCTTTGGCAGCGAAGAAAAATGATAATAACCATTACCTTGATTGCTGTAGTAGGCGTGGTACTTTGTTCCGTTATTTCGCTCATATTGCCCCCGGAAAAGTCATTTCTTCCCAACGAATATACTCCTAAAGCGCTGATGCTTATTGATAATAAATCTTCTTCAGGAGGCGGGCTTTCATCAATGTTGAGTTCCAGCGGAATGGGAGGTCTTGCCTCCATTGCCGGAGTAAGTTTGCCGACAGGTTCAAGTTACAGCGAACTGGCGGTATTCTTGGTTGGGACTAATTCAATGCTTGATTCTGTGGTGGACGAGTTTGACCTGATTAATCGGTACAAGATAGAAAAATACCCCAAGACATCAAGCCGAAAGGAACTCAAGAAAATTTTAAAAGCAGACTATGATGAAAAAAGCGGAGTTTTTTCCGTTAGTTTTACCGACATAGATCCTGTTTTTGCACGAGATGTAGTCAATTATTGTACCGCTTACTTGGGGAAACGTTTTGACGAACTAGGCGTTGATAAAAGCAAAATCGAAAAAGAAAATCTGGAAGTAAATATTACCAATACATTCAATGATATTCAACAGCTTGAAGAAGAGAGCCGGAATCTGGAAAGATCTGTTTCTACTTTTTCCGGAAGGCTTCCGACTATAACTACAGACATAAACAGAATATCTCTGGAATTAACGGCTAAACGGCAGGTTTATACCCAGCTTAAAGTTCAATATGAAGTACTCAAGGTAAGTATGGCCAGTGAAACCCCGATTTTTCAAATTCTGGAAACAGCCGAAATACCGGATCAGAAATCTGGACCAAGCCGGGGTATGCTCTGTATTATTGTCACTTTTGCCGCAGGTTTTTTCGCGGTATTTTTAGCCTTTGCTTTGAACGCTATTGCCAATATTAAAAACGATCCTGAAGCTATGGCAAAATTAAGGAAAACTGATGAAAAAAAATAGGCATATATTTTGCGTTGTTTTTACTATCTGGATATGTTTCGGGTTTTGTGTGTTTGTTCAATCTGCCTTTTCTCAGGAAGATGAAATAACCACCACAAGGCAGACTTCCAATACCGACGCAGATCTTAGCGCGTCCAGCGAAGATGCAAGTCGAAGTATTATGCTGGCGCGTTCCAGCGCCGATTATCGTGTAACGCCCGGTGATGTGTATACTTTGGCTTATGCGGCTGGTTCTACACCGGTTTCATATGTCATTACTGTAGATACTTCTTATCGTATACGCGTTTCAAATCTGGGAATGGTAAATGGTGCCGGAAAAACTTTTATGCAGTTAAAAACCGAAGTCGAAGCTGTTGTTACCAATAACTATCCGTTAAGCGGAGTACAGTTGGTATTAACCCAGCCTGCGGTTTTTAAGGTATTTGTCAACGGCGAGGTACACAGGGCAGGAGAAGTTTCCGCCTGGGGTTTAAGCAGGTTATCAACATTAGCTGGAGGAAATTTTACCGGTTATACGTCTACTCGCGACATTTCAGTCAAATCCTCCAATGGACAGACGCGGGTATACGATCTTTTTAAAGCCCATCGTTTTGGCGATATGGATCAGAATCCTTATCTGCGGCCAGGGGATGTAGTTACATTCAACCGGATTAAGCGAGTAGTGAGTATAAACGGCGCAGTTGAACGGCCTGGAAGGTATCAACTGTTAGATGGGGAAAATATTAAAGAATTGATAGAAATCTACGCCAATGGCTTTACGCCTCTTGCGGATATCACAAGAGTTGAAATGACACGAGTAGTAAACAGTGTAGAAATTGCCGGTGATAAAATATTTTTTTCAAATGATGATTTGTCGGACAACTATGCATTGGAACACCTTGATTCAATTTACATTCCGTCAGTGATTCAATTACGGTCGATCTTGTTCGTAGAGGGTGCTGTAGGCATTGATATTAGCGCTTCACTGCAGACCACCAACCAATTTAGGATACAGTTTGCTTCAGGTGAAACATATGCTTCCTTGATTAAGAAGAATATAGCATGGTTTAGTGCAGTGTCAGATACACAGAATTCCTATATTATGAGAAAAGGGGAACGTATAGATATAAACATAAATGAGATATTGTATAATATTTCTTATCGTGATGAGATAGTAATAGAGGATGAAGATACATTGATAATTCCTTTTAGGCAATACTTTGTAGCAGTTTCCGGTTCTGTCAGAAGTCCCGGACGCTATCCTTATATACCGGAACGGGATTGGGAATATTACATAGGTCTTGCCGGCGGGTTTGTTCCTGGACAAAATGCAAAGGAGGCGGTAACGATCAGAGATATATACGGGAAGAAGATGAAAAAGACCGATGAAATACTACCAGAAACGAACATAACAGCTGAAACCAATCATTTTTTGTATTTTTTTAATCAATATGCGCCGCTAATAACGACAGTTCTTTCCGTAGTTACTACATTCTTTACAGTAATGGCAGTAACCAGATAGAACCTTCAGGGTTTTTATGGTCTATTTTGGCATGATCTTTTTACAAAAGCACAAATATTTTTCAAATAATACTTGACAAAGAGTAAAAGAAGGTATAGATTAGAAGGTAAAGAAACCAAGCGGGAACGCGAGGTGGAAAGAAACTTCAGAGACGAGTCTTTGAACAGC
>JAIRUC010000116.1 GCA_031254615.1 Treponema sp.
GTGGTAGCCGGCGGTTACTTTGCCACAGCGGTAAACGACTTTATTCAGGGCATAATCATGCTTATCGGTATTGTCGCTGTTATAGGGGCGGTGCTTAACAGCCACGGCGGTTTTATAAAAGCGCTGGCAAAACTTGCCGAAATTAGTGATGCAAAAGTACTTAACGGTACTACTCCCGGCGTATTTACATCGTTCTTTGGCCCCGATCCTTTAAGTTTGTTAGGCGTCATAATTCTGACATCGCTTGGGACATGGGGATTGCCGCAGATGATTTCCCGTTTTTATGCCATAAAATCAGAAAAAATGATAACCAAGGGCGCTATTGTATCGACTTTCTTTGGGGTTGTCGTAGCCGGCGGATGTTATTTTCTTGGCAGTTTCGGCAGGTTATACGCTAACTCGGACAAAATCGCGTACGGGGCAAGCGGCATAGTCTTTGACTCCATTATACCCGCTATGCTTTCAAATTTTTCTTCGCTAATGATAGGCATTGTAATCGTATTAGTATTCGCGGCGTCCATATCTACGCTTTCATCCCTTGTCATGGCATCCTCCTCTACTTTGACGCTGGATTTTTTGAAAGGACACGTTATCAAAAAAATGGACGACAAAAAACAGCTTTTAATAATCCGTGTGCTGATTGTGGTATTTATCGTTATTTCTTCAATAATTGCAATTATCCAGTACAAAGGCGGGATTTCGTTTATCGCTCAGCTTATGGGCGTTTCATGGGGCGCGCTTGCCGGCTCTTTCCTTGCTCCATTCCTTTATGGACTGTATTGGAAACGCGCTACAAAAACCGCGGTTTGGTGCAGTTTTATTTTTAGTACTGTACTGATGACGCTTAACATCTTTTTCAGAGGCTCATTCCCGGCGCTTTTACAATCGCCTATTAACGCGGGGGCGTTCGCCATGCTTGCCGGCCTTATAATTGTGCCCGTCATAAGCATACTGACCAAAGCGCCGGAAAAAGACCAAGTGGAAAGCTGCTTCTCCTGTTATGAAGAAACAGTAAGCGTAAAAGTCCGCGACGACCTTGGCAATAAGTAATTTTTCAGCAGTGTGGGGAATTAGATGAGTAATAAAAAAATGGCGTTACTTGGCGATGAAGCTGTTGCGCTTGGCGCGATTCACGCCGGCGTCAGCGCGGCTTACGGTTATCCGGGAACTCCGTCAACGGAAATCCTGCAGTACCTTATAGACGAATATGCAAAAAACCCGGCAGGACCTGTTGCCGCCTGGTGTACAAACGAAAAAACCGCGCTTGAAGCCGCGTTAGGTGTTTCCTTTGCGGGAAGGCGCGCCATTGTTACCATGAAGCATGTCGGACTTAATATCGCCGCCGATCCGTTTATCAACGCCGCTCTGTTAAAAATAAAGGGCGGTCTTGTTATCGCCGTTGCCGATGATCCCGGAATGCACAGCTCCCAAAACGAGCAGGATTCCCGTTTTTACGCAAACTTCGCTATGGTTCCATGTCTTGAACCGCGCAGTCAGCAGGAGGCATACGACATGGTTCGTGAGGCGTTCGACGTATCGGAATGTTTAAATGTTCCGGTTGTTCTTCGCCTTGTTACGCGCCTTGCGCACGCGCGCGCCGGAATTGTTACGGAAAATGCAAAACTGCAGAACAAAGTTTCCAAAACCGCTGAAAAAAGCAGTTGGATGCTTCTTCCGGCATTTGCCCGTAAAAATTACGCCGCCCTTCTTGAAAAACAGGAAGCCTTTGAGGAATGGTCGTTTCAGCATCCGGTAAACAAACTGACAGGGTCAAAAAGCGATCTTGGCATTATCACGTCCGGCATTGGCTGCAATTATTACGAAGAAAATCTTGAAGATTTTATCGCTATGCGCAAAAAGCAAGGGAAAAAAGCCCCGCTTCACCTTCACATTGGCGCGTATCCTCTGCCGCGGGAAAAAATACGCCAGTTATGCGAAAATACGGATGAAGTGCTTGTTATTGAGGAAGGGCAAAGTTTTATCGCCGAAAAACTTTTTGGTATTTACGGCGGCAGTGTAAAGCCCATTATTAAAAGCGGAGAGCTTGACCCGGATAATGTCAGGGCCGCGCTTGGATTGCCGCCCAGAAAAAGCGGATTAAAAGAGCCTACCAATCTGCCCCAAAGACCGCCGCAGTTATGTCAGGGCTGTCCCCATGCGGATAGTTACGAAACAATCAATAAGGCGGTCGCCGTTCTTGATTCTCGCCCGGAACACCCAAGCGTGGCAGTTAACTCCGATATCGGCTGTTATTCGTTAGGCGCTACTCCGCCGTTTTCGGCTATCGAAAGCGTCGTCTGTATGGGCGCCTGTATCGGCATGGCAAAGGGCGCGTCGGACGCCGGTCTTAAATACACTCTTGCCGTCATCGGCGATTCTACATTTATCCATTCTGGAATAACCGCTCTTATTGACGCGGCAACGGCGGATACTCCAATGACCATCATCATACTGGATAATTCCAGCGTAGCGATGACCGGCTGCCAGCCGACAATGATCCCTTCGGATAAACTGCGAAACCTTATCTTAGGCTGCGGCGTAAATCAAGAACACATACTGGAACTTGAAGCCAAAAAACAACTATTGGACGAAAATGCCGCCAAGCTAAAAGCCGAAATTGAACACAGAGGCCTTTCGGTCGTTATCTTCAAACGCGAATGTCTGGAAGCGTTCAGGAAGAACAAGAAAGCTAATTTTTAAGAGAAGTATGTAGTAGTTAGATGTAGTGAATGGAGTGTTGTTTGTAAGCGCATCGTGATGGTAATTCACTGCGCCTGCTAATAAAATCTAAATACTACATACTAACCACTAACAACTTCCCCTTAAAACTGAACTCCTGCGAAGAAGCCGAACTTGTACAGATGGCCTTTATAATCGTGCGCCAAACCACTGCCGAGTATACTCTCTTTTAATTCATCCGGATAAGGCTCATAACACTTGTCGGCGAAATCATAATATCTGTGGTAGAAATCAAAAGAGACGCCGGCAAAGACGCCAAGATGCCGGAAGAATTTAAATCCGGTTGTAATCCTCGCCTGATACACATTGAGATCATAATACTTAATTGAATTAAAACCGGTTATGTTATACATATTGCCTGATGTTATATCAATGTCAATAAAGGCTTTATAAACCGGTATTTCAAAACCGAATCCCGCACGGGTAATCAAATATTTATTATCTGTGTGGGTAGTCAAATATTTATTATTTACAGAGTCCATCCCCTTAAATGACGGATTAAACCCCGCGCTTAAAAGAGCGTAAAAATGTTTGCCGCCGCTTCGGAAGCTGACATTGGTAAAAAGCATATCATCAGCATAAACCGCAGGATGAAGTATGCCGTTCTTGATAATATTAACAAGCCCTATCGGAACAACATCTTCCGACGCAGAAATGTTGATCAAACCCGCCATAACGCCTTTTCCCCCCTTGTTAATATTCAAAATTCCGGCCGCCTGAAACCCGTCAATTGTTCCCGCGTAATTTATTATTCCCGAAGCCTGTAAACCATTAACTTCGCCTGAGGCAAAGTCTGCAATTCCGGCCGCTTGTACGCCGCGAATATCGCCTGTGGTAAAGTTTGCAATTCCTGCCGCCTGTATACCGCGGATATTGCCCGTGGTAAAGTTTGCGATCCCTGAGGACTGTATGCCGCGAATATATCCGTTATTTATAAGAAATATTGATGAAACCGCTGCGCCTTCTACATTTTGGCCGATACCTCCAAAAACTCCAATAAATATATTGTTAGTTGATCTTTTAGAATTGGAACCTATTATATTGAAGCCGGGAATAAATTGAATTTCAAACGGCACCAATGTTGAATCGTCATGCGTTTCTTTTTCAGGAGCGTCCCCCCTGTTCTGTCCGCCAGGAGCCGCTGCAATCATATTGAAATTTTCAATGCTCAAAGTTGTTCGTTTATTTTCCTGCAGGATGATATTCGCGCGGTAAAAATTATCGCCGCGCTGCAGTGTTATTGTGTAAAGACCTGCCTCAAGACCCAGCTCAACGGGCTTTGCCGTAACTTTGGTAAGTTCCGCAATAAGAAAATCGGAACTGTCCCGTATACTGATACGCCCGGTTATATTTTCCGAGATAAAAAGACTCGCGGACGTTTCCTTGATGTCCGTTAGCACAACATCGCCGGAGCCGGAAATCTGTATGTCGTAACTTGGATGCTGGGCTCCGTAGGCGGAAGTTTCTGTCCTTGCAAGAGTTTCCGTATATGCAAACCTGTATAGTTCGTTAAGCGTAACCCTGCCGTCCCCGACAGAGTCCGCGGCTCCGCGAAGACCCGCGAGCAGACTGTGCGTAAAATATGAACTTTCTATGCTGTCCGATTCCTGGGAAACTTCATCATCGGAACTTGAAGTAAGAATCGCGTATCCTTCCGCGGAAACAGAAGTGTCAAAGAGGAATGGCTGTGTTTTTACGCCGCCCTTGATACGGGTCATAGCTCCTGAGGAACAGGAATCCAGAATAACAATGCGCATATCCGCCTGAACGGAATTTATGCGTTCGCGAAGTTCACGGTAGCCGTAGCGTTCCCTGTTCAAAAAAATACCGTTTTCGTCGGAATGGCCGGAATAATAGAAAACAAGTTCTGTCCTTTGGGCATTCCTGCGCGACCCTGCGGCGATTTTTTCAAAATTATCAAGCTGGCGGTTAATTTCCCTTACCGAGGGTTCTAAAAGAATAATATTATCTTCTCTGTCTATTCCCCCCATAACAGAAAAAATATTTGAAACGGATTTCGCGTCACTTATCGCATAACGAAGCGTTACCCTGTCTTTGCCGCCGTTATTTGCCCCGATAAAAATACCAAGCCGCCTTGTTGGCTGGTTATTTTCACCGGCGGCAAATAATCCGGCTGAGGCAAATAAAAAAATCAATCCTGCTGTTAAAATTCCCTTTTTCATTTATGTTCTCCTGTTATTTTTTCAGTACCGTTATTGTTTCTATTTCACAGGCGTTAAAAACCTCTTCGCTTATTTCCTTTATTTGTTCCGCTGTTCCCGCTTTATGCGCTATTTTTTCAGCCTGCGCGTTAACTGTATTGGGATCAAGCGGCTGTTCAGAAACTACAAACACAAAAACTTCGTAATCCGGCGCGTCGTCAAGCGTATAGGCTTCGTCTAAAAATGTCTGCCTGCCTGAAACTAAAAGGGAACTTTGCCCCCTTAAATACGGATAATGTGTAGTTACAACAGACCTTCCGTCAATTGAAAATATAACTCCGTAATATTGCGCTCCGGCCGGAGCGGTATAAGCAAGCTGTACCGTATCCCCTTCGTGCAGTAATCTTCGGTTATGCAGGTCTGTTTCATGAAGCGCCTCCTTGGTATCCCCTTTTAGATAAATGAAAATTTCAGAACCTGTGGGAAGCTGTCCCTTTGGCCGGTCTGTCTGAAAATCTTTCTCATCAATTGAAGCTACAATGGTGATGCCGGTAGTTTTTTTGTTAAGAATGAAAACAGGTAAAAGCACGCACAAAAGAACTGCCGCGGCAAGTATGGAAACTTTTATTTTCGCCATTGTAAAACGCTTTTTTTGAAACGCCAATTCTTCTATACCCACAGATGAAGCCGGATAGCGAAGACGCAATTCTCTGTCTGATTTATCCAATTCTTCCAAAGCGGAACGAAGGCCGGCATCTTTTGCCAAAGCGTCTTCCACTTCTTTTTTATCCTGCGGATTTAATTCATCAAGCCTGTAACATTCCAGCATAAATATAGAAATCCCTTTTTCTTTCATATATCCTCCAGCTTTATCTTCGCCCGGTTTCTGAAAGCCTCAAGCCTTTTTCGAACTCCGGAAAAAGAAAGGCCGACCGCCTCTCCTATTTCTTTTAGAGTCATTCCGTCAACATGGTACATAAAACAAATAGTCCGGTTCATCTCGGACTCGTCTTTTAGTATTACTTCCATTAACATTTGAGCTTCCACCTGTTCAAATCCCGTATCAATGGTTGAACCCGCTTCGCCCTCATCCTCGCCGGAAAAATCTGTAATTGTCTCTCGTTTCCTTTTCCTGAGCCGGTTAAGGCAAATATTGGTCGCTATGGTATAAAGCAAACTGGAAGGAAACTGCCCATGAAGGCGCAGTTCCCCCTTCAGCAGGTTCACAAACACGTCATGAACTGCATCAAGGGCTTCCTCTTCGTCCCCAAGAATCCTTTGGCACCGTCTTATTACCATGGGCCCGTACTTTTTGTACCAGGCTTCTATATCAATGGCCATATTGTATACATTATATATAACAAACGATTATGAATATATTGCACCGGCAATAGCAGTTAATAGTGAACAGTTAACAGTGAAAAATGAGCAATTAGCAATGAGTAATGAGCAATGTTGTTATTAGTAAGCGTGTCGTGATGGTAATTCGCGCATACCAACGGTATGACGCTTGCTATCTTAACTGTTCACTGTTAACTATTAACTGTTCACTATTACCTACTCCCCAACTTGACAATATCTTCAATTTATGTTAACCTGTAAAAAATGGAGGTTAACATGAGAAATAGGTATGTTTTTGCGGCGGCTTTTGCGGCTATGATTGCGGTGTCGGGGTTTTTTATTGTCCCGCTGCCGGGGGGAATTCCTGTAGTGCTGAAAAATATGTTTGTGGTGCTTTCGGGGACGGTACTTGGCAGTTTTTACGGGGGGCTTGCCGTTATTATCTTTATTATTGCGGGGCTTATCGGGATTCCAGTTTTTGTTATTCCGGGCGGACCCGGGGTTTTTTTGACGCCGCTTGGCGGATATATCGCGGGCTATTTTGTTGCCAGTCTTTGCGCCGGTCTTATTTGCGGTCTTCCTAAAATAAGCGAAAAAAAAGTGCGGCCGCTTTTTCTGACAAGGCTTTGCCTGGCTTCATTTTTAGGTTTTGCCATTATCGATTTATGCGGCGCGCTTTATTTGATGTACCTGAATTCAATATCTTTTAAAATGGCGGTTGTTGCCGGCATTGTACCGTTTATTCCCGGTGATTTATTGAAGTTCGCTCTTAGCGTGCCGCTTGCGCTCAGCCTGCGGCCGATTTCTGCGCGTTACATAAATCCCGATTATATTGATGCGGAAAAAGGGGGACAGGAAAAATCGACGCTGTAATTGTTCAAAATATTACCAAATATTTTCCAGTCTATGATGATACTCAAAAAAACGAGCAGGTACACGGCGGATTTTTTTACGCCCTGCAGGACATCTCATTTACAATTGAGAATACGGACTGCACAATAATAGCCGGAGCTAACGGTTCGGGGAAAAGTCTTTTGATGTCGATTATCGCGGGGCTTGAGACGCCAAGTTCCGGCACTGTAAAAACCTGCGGCAGAGTCGGGCTTGTTTTTCAGGAGCCGGACGCGCAAATATTAGGTGAAACTCCGCGGGAAGACATTGCATTCGGCCCGCGCAATCTTGGGCTTTGTAAAGACGAATGCCGCGCGCGGGTAGAGTCTGCGCTTGCCCAGACCGGTTTGACAGACAGGGCGGACTTCCCTGCTCGCTCGCTTTCCGGCGGAGAAAAACGCAGGCTTGCGGCAGCGGGCGTTTTGGCGATGGACGCGCAAATAATCATCTTTGACGAACCTTACGCGAATCTTGATTATCCCGGCATTGTGCAGGTAAACCGTCTTATTCAAAAACTCATCGCGGACGAAAAAACAATTATCATACTGTCACATGAAATTGAAAAATGCCTTGCGCTTGCCAATCGTTTTATTGTTCTGTACAGAGGAAAAAAAGTATTTGACGGCACATCCAAAGAGGCGCTTGGATGCGATCTTAAATCATGGGGGATTCATAATCCTCTTAAAAGCGATGACTGGTATGATTAAAACTCAGAGTTTATTTAAGTATAAAACAATTAGGGGGCCCTTGCACAAAGCGCCCGCCATTTTAAAACTTTTACTGTTACTGCCAATTTCGATATTTTGTATGTCACTGCCCCCCATGTGGCTTGGTGTGGGTATTTTTGCGGCAATCATAGCGGCGTTTTTTGCCGGGTTTACATTACGCGAACAATTAACAGATATAAAACCTGCCATACTTTACACGGTATTAATGTACATGCTTTCGGTGCTTGCAAATTTTTCCGATTATTTGGCAGAAACAGCAGCACAATCATTTACCGCCGTGGTACTTCTTCCCCGCTCGGATTATTTGCGAATCTCCCTTCGGCTTGTGCTGATTGTGCAAATTTCCGCTCTGTTATTCCGTACTACAAGCTCTCTTGAACTGAGGGACGCTGTAAGGCGTATTTTCCCCAAAAGCCGTCTTGCGCAAAACATCTCGGTTTTTTTAAGTTTTATTCCCGAAATTTTTGTAAACTGGTCTATTATAAATATGGCGTACAAAGCGCGCGGCGGGAAAAAAGGGCCGGCCATGATAAAAACAGTTGTTTTTATTTTAATTTCGCTTAATATGGAAAAAGCGGCGGTAAAAGCAAAAGCATTAGCGGCAAGAAACGGAGGATTAAAATGAAAGAATTAACAAGTAAGGCGCGTCTGCTTGCCATGCTCAGGGACAAACAGGGAACGCACATCAGCGGCAGTCATCTTGCCAAAGAAATGGGCATATCCAGAGTCGCGGTGTGGAAGGCAGTACAGTCCTTAGTGCAAGCCGGTTATTCGATTGAAACAGCGGGTAACGGTTATCTTCTTGATCCAAAAAACGAAAAAGATTTTTTGTACCCGTGGGAATTCGGCGATAAGGAAAAAATGTTTTTTCATTACAAGAACACAAGCAGTACTATGGACATGGCAAGGGAACAGGCTTTGCACGGCGCCAGGAGCGGAAGCGTTTTTACCGCGGAAAAGCAGACCGCGGGCAGGGGGCGAAGCGGCAGAACATGGGTTTCGCGTCAGGGCGGTCTTTTCTTTACAATTCTGGAACGCCCCCGCCTTGCGATAGCGGACTATGCCCTGCTCTCTCTTGTTATGCAAATTGCAGTTGTCCGCACGGTTTCACAGGCTTGCGGGAAAAAGGCATATCTTCGCTGGCCTAACGATGTTTATATTAACAGACAGAAGATCGCGGGGCTCACCACAGAAGTTTCCGGGGAGGGAGATTTGGTATCGTGGCTTTCCTGCGGCGTGGGGGTAAATGTTAATAACCCTGTCCCTTCCGGCAAGGCGGTAAGCTGTGCGGAAGTTACAGGACATCCTTTTTCGCGCCGGGTTATACTCAATTCGATACTGGACGAAATTGAAAATGTCAGGAAAAAATTTACCTCCGGCGCGGCATATTCGCAGGGCAACCGCGCGCTTGCGGCAGAATGGAACGCGCTTGCCGACTGCATAGGAGCGAAAGCTGTTGTTTTTGAACCTGAGAACAAGGCGGAAAATTATTCAGTTGACAAGCCGGGCAAAATACTGGCGCGCGGAATTTTTTCCGGCATAGACCCTGCCGGGCGTTGTATTTTAAAGACGGAAAAGGGGAATCTGTATTTTAATCAGGGAACAGTGTCGCTGGCTTTTTTGAATGCACAGAAG
>JAIRUC010000216.1 GCA_031254615.1 Treponema sp.
GGCGATTGATGGTGATAAAATAGCGGGATATTGTACTTTTGTTAAAAATGACTGTATACCTGATGTTAAATACACGCCATATATCAGCTGTCTCTTTGTGGGAGAACAATATCGCGGAAACAGATTAAGCGAGAAGATGATTTTAACTGTGATAGAATATGCGAAAAAAATAAAATTCAATGAAGTATATCTTGTAAGTAATCATATAAATTTATATGAAAAATATGGATTTATAAAAATAGATGAAAAAAAGGATTATTGGAATAACGATGAAAAAATATATGAACGTAAAATATAAAACCCAAATCCCCAACTACAACAACACCGACCCCGCAATTTTATCCCCTGCCTCGTCCCCAAGTAACGCCTTGATAACAGCAATCGAAAACTCTCCCGCTGTTCCCGCTCCCCGGCTGGTGATTAAATTGCCGTCTACTACGACACGATTGTCCGACCATGTGCCTTCGGTTACTTTTTCTTCCATTCCGGGGTAGCAGGTGAATTTTTTTCCGGCGAGTAAGCCAAGGGGAGCGAGTACGACAGCGGGAGCGGCGCAAATGGCGCAGATCAGTTTTCCTGCGGCTGCCATGTTTTTCAGGAGCGAGGTTGTCTCTTTTGAAGCTGCCAGATTTGCCGCACCGGGCATTCCTCCGGGAAGAATTACCGCGTCCCAGCCGCCGTCTGCGGCAGATAGATTTGAAAGCGCAATTTCAGCTAACACTTGAAGACCGGCTCGTGCGCCTTTTACTGTCAGGTTTTCGGTAATTGACGCAACAGTAACCTCTATTCCAGCACGGCGCAGGTAGTCAACCGGCGTTACCGCTTCGACTTCTTCAAAACCATCTGCTAATAAAACAAGCGCCTTTTTTGCCATTTTTATTTACCCCAAAATTTAAATAAACCCGGAAAAAGATACTGCACTATGGCGCTGCCAATTATCCCGGTAATAATACCAACAACAAACGAAAGGGAAAAATGAAAAAGGCTTATCTTTTTTGCCCATTGTATTTTTGAAGAATCGAAAAACTCTTTTTCAAATTGATCAATAAGTTCAGAAACTTCATACCATTTTTCAAAAGCTGCGTCAGTGTCTTTTTTACCTTCATGAAGCCTAGCCGTTTTCGCAATGTCAGTTATTTCTTTTTTTCTGCTCAATAATGAAGGTAAAAATCTTCCATTGTCTATTAAACGCAAATCGGCTTTTAGTTCCAATAATTTTTTGTAATCAATATTATGATACTTTAGTTTTAATTTAAATGCGTCCAGTGACCCGCGTTTTAAATGGGAAAAGGCTCTTTCCGCACAGGGGCTTTCGGGCTCACCGTCAACATGGATACGTTTTAAATGATCAAAAGCCGAATGTATCTCAAATAATAATTCAACCGGCAAAGAATTATTCCTTGCTTCAATTTCACTGTATAGGATTTTGACCTTTTCATTATAAAACTGATAAACTTCTTTTTCTGTCATTTTGAGCGGGCAAGGATTTTGTCAATATCCTTGTTAATTTCCTCTGATGTAATAATGTTATCCCGTAATACATTCCCACGGCCAATTACCGGAAATTCAGTTGTGAAAGAAAATTTTCGCTTGTTTTTTTTCTCAAAATGAAGCCTCAACTCGTCCGGAGAATACATCCGTATTGTTTCAATCGGCAAACCAACTCGAGCTTCTATATTTTTTTCAATTACATTAAACAGCATTATCTACTCTTACTATAAGTATAGGCTCAAATTTTAGCAGAGTCAACAAGAGTGATTCTCGGTATGCTAACGACACGAAGCATATTTTACCGGTTCCTTCGTTCTTCCTCGGATTTACACTCAATGCACATAAGGGCATAGGGGATCGCGATGAGACGGTCCTGCGGGATTCGCTTGTTGCATTTAATGCAATGGCCGTACTTGCCCTGCTTGATGCGGGTAAGGGCGGAGTCAATCAATTTGAGCCGTTTTAATTCCTGCGAACCGATGGCTTCAATCATTTTACGGTCAATGTCGTCAGAGGCAACGTCGGCAAGGTCTTTGGAATCCATGCCTTCCATTATTTCTTTAAAGTCCTCATTGCTGGCTATCAAATTATCAACAATTCCGGCTTTTAAAGCCAAAAGAGACGCTTCCATTTTTTCAATAAATTCCTGATCAATCGGGGTAGGTTTTTTCTTTTTTTTACCGGTCACAGCCATAATATAACCCTCCAATATGCAGATTTTATTCGCACGCGGGTTTAATACCCTTGCCTGTTAAGGCGCTTTAAAAGGGATACAAACTTCGTCCTAAACCCGCATACAATCCATACCTTACAGAACAACATACCCCGTCCCTTTAGGGCACGGGGTTGTTGATAATTAAACGTGATTAGTATTGACGTATAAAAGCGAATTTGTCAAGCAGAAATATACATTTTTCGCTGCCTTGGGTAAAACCTTCCTTTTATTTGTTTTTTATCTTTTTTGCTCTATATTATGTTACCGGGTTTCCAAAATGATATAAAATACAAGACAATCCTTAAAAAACCCTTGAAATTATTGGCATTTTTCGATATTTTTTTTTAAGATGTATAAACCGTTTAAGACACCAATCATGCGAGCTTCTCCGGATGTTAAAATTGGGGAGCCGCGGTTTTCAAAGTTCGTAGTTTTTCTTCTTAGACTTTTAACCAGGATATATTTGTATCTGTTTTTCGGGGTGGCTAAAATTGTTCTGAAAGGCGACATCCTCGTTGATGCTTTTAAGCGGGCGCTGGCAGGTGAAAGCCGCTGTATTATCGCTTTCCGCCATCCCAACGGAGGGGAGCCGCAGATTCTGGAATGGTATTTTCTTTTTAAGCTCAAACGTTATGCCGCTAAAATGGGGGTTCGCTTTGCCCGCAGACCTCATGCGCTGTTTGTGTACGGTTATGAAGTAGTCCGCTGGGGCGGATGGGTGGCGCGGTTTATCATGCCTAACATTGGGAGTATGCCGGTTCATCATTCAAAAGTGGACTCGCGTGGACTTGCCAGATTGTTCAAGGCGATTGTAGAGGGTCCCTATCCACTAGCAATAGCGCCGGAGGGACAGATCACCTATTCCGCCGATAGCGTTTCACGGCTGGAGTCCGGGGCTTTTCGCATTGGTTTTCAGGCAGCTCAGCATATGGCGGATAAAAACATTAATTGTCCTGTAGAGATTCTGCCGGTCTCAGTCCATTACCGCTTTGGTATTGTCGGGAAAAGATCAAAAGAGCGGCTTCTTAGAGAGATTGAAAAATACTGCGCACTTTCCAAAAAGACAAGAAACCTTCCTTTAGAAGAAAGACTTCGGCTGTGCAGGGATCACATTCTTGAGGTAAACGAAAGGCGCTACAACATCAACAGCGACTCTTCTCTTTCTTTTGATGAACGTCTAGAAAGGGTTATCAATGCCGCTCTGGAAACTTCCGAAAGAATGCTTGGTATAAAAAGTGAAGGCGATTCTTTCTCTCGTATGCATAAAGTACGCCAAATATATTGGGATAGAATCTATCTGCCCGGCGTGGACAATTTTGATAACCTGTCATACATTCAGCGCAACGCGATCGATCTTGGAGCGGGGGAAGCGTGGTACATTGGGCGTCATCAGGAACTTGTGGACTTCTGCCTGTTCTTCCGCAGCCCGCTTCCGACAGAGGCATCTTCACTTCACAGCAAAATTGAGTATATTCAAAATCTTTGGAATTTTGCCTGCCGTACTATGGGCGGCGCGGTCGATGACAGGAATAATATTTTTATTCGGAAAGTGATTATTCAGCCAGGTCCTGTCATCAAGTTAAGCGAACGTCTGCCAGAATATAAAAAAAATAAAAAAACCGCAATTGCCCAAGTAATGTCAGAGCTGGAAAAAGCATTTCTTTTCTGTATTGACGAAGCAGACAGAACAGAAAAAGACAGATATTAGTCCGGAAACATCACACGCATCGAAACATTTGTATAACGGTTGTGATTTTTTGTAAATCATCGTTATCGGGGTTTATTATTTCCGCTCTGTTTGACAAGCCGCAGATACGGCGTTTTTCGCTGCCGAACATCACTGCCCGGTTACTCCTGCATTTGCACAATCTTTCGGGGAATTTATCACAAAACCATTTGAATAAAACCGAATCATTTTCAAGTTTTTGGCTCATTTGCGTTATATTCTTGGCATCATTAAAATATATGTAAAAAGCCAGATAATCGGGTTCGGCAAAAAAGCCGAAAACATTTTTCCCTTTCAGTGTATATTCAACCTTCCAGCCGTGACTTGAAATTATGCTTCTTAACGGTTTTACTTTGTATTTTAATTTAATCTCAGCTAACACTTTTATAATTGAATCTATCAGGACGGCATTTTTTGCCGGCAGAGTCAATTTTATATCATCTATTTCCGGCATACCTCTGTAATAGCCCTTGTAATCAAGCCGCAGGTAATTCATATATTTAAATTTGCTTTCGGGGGCGGAACACAAAACATAAAGCCCTAAAAACATTTTTGGCGCTTCTTTGCAGAACAAATTTATTTTTCCGTCAACTTCCTTTACCTTTATCCCCAGATTTTCCAGAGCTTGCAGTCTTTGTTTGTTTTCGCCGCGAATATGCGGCTTGTCGAGCGAACTTAACGCTTTTGCATATTTCGATTTTGATATGATGAGCGAAAATGTTTTTTTGCAGATTCCGTCTGCCGCAAGTCCCATCGCGTAAAAATATTTCGGGTAAAACTCAATTGCCTGCTGAAATGTGTTTCTTAAATTGCACTCAATAGCGTCTGTTTTATGCATTTTTACAAAAGTTGAGTCATCTTTTTTGGTTTTTATATAATCATCGTATTCTTTGACAGGTATCACATACTTCGCGGGATCAGCGTACATATCTTTGTAAATATTTTTTATAAACTGATAAAAATCTTTTTCTCCGGCAATTAAATCCGCTTTTTTAAATTCACATTTTTTTATGCTAACTTCCTCAAAACGGGAAAGCATCATCATTGAGTGCCATATTGATTTTTGCGCCGAACTTTTGTGTTCCGCATAATTTTTAACGCCGGGTATATTCATATTTTTCCACTAATACTTTTTCCATAGCGGCAAGGATGCCGCTGTTTTTACTATTTATTAAAGTTTTGCTGCAAGCAAAACTTTAAGGTTAGAAACCCGCATTCATGCGGGTTTCTAACCAAGCTGCCTGTTAAACAACAGACAGCTTGATGTTCAACTTGTTTTTAAATTACTTCTTCACAACAGGAATACAAATATCAATTACTTTTCCTGTTTCTTTCATACAGCGCTCATCATAAAGTTCATAATCAACAGCAGCGTCTTCATCAAATTCATATCCTGAATTGGGAAACCACTCCGAATAAATGTAGTCCCATGTTCCCTGAATTGATGAAACAAAGCC
>JAIRUC010000230.1 GCA_031254615.1 Treponema sp.
AAGAGGCAAAAACAACCGCCTTTTCAACAGCCCCGGCAGTTGACGCAGAATCCGCGCCGTCATAACCGTAAGAGATGTTATTCGCTATTGAGTCGGAAAACAGATAACTATCCTGCGGGCTTACGGCAAAAAGTTTCCGTAATTCTTCAAGGGGCCAGTCGCGCACATCAACACCGAAGACGCGCACCGCGCCGCAGGGAGGGTCCGCCATACGGGTAAAAGTTTTTATCAGCGTAGTTTTTCCCGACCCCGTCCGTCCCATTATTCCAAGCCATTCGCCGCGGTTAATTGTCAGGGTTACGCCGTCCAGAACGGTATTTATACCGTTATACGAAAATTTCAGACCGGATAGGTCCAGAGCGGGAACATCTGCGGACGGCCTCGCCATGGACGGGTTTTCGCTGTCTTTAATCGAAGGCGGCGTATTTAAAATTTCGTTTACCCTGCCAAGAGATACCGCCCCGCGCTGGATCATGTTTACCATAAATCCCGCGCCCATAAGCGGCCAGATCAGCATATTCAGATAACGGAACATCGCCACAAGACTTCCGGGCGTCATCAAGCCATTGATAACGCGAATGCCGCCGATTGCAAGCATGATCAGTATTGTCAGCCCGGAAAGAAACTGGATAAACGGAAAGAAAAACCCGAAAAGGCGCACAAGTTCCATGTTCGCCTTGCGGTAATCGTCATTGGAGTCGGAAAATTTTTTAATGAACCACCACTCTTTTACAAACGATTTTATCACCCTGATGCCGGCAAATGTTTCCTGCGCGTTATCGCTTAACTTTGAATACGCTTCACGGGCGGCAAGGAATTTTTTGCCGACAAGTTTTCCAAAAAGAAGGATAAGCACGGACACAAGAGGAAGAGGAATAATCGAAACAAGCGCGGAACGGGCATCCTGTACAAAGATAATAATCAAAATCGCGGTGGACATAAAAACAAAATCAAAAAGCGCGACAATACCCATGCCGATAGACATCCGCACAGCGTGAAGATCGGAAATTGAGCGCGCCATAAGGTCGCCGATTTTATTTTTCTGATAAAAATCCCACGAAAGTTTCTGCAGATGATCATAAAGATTTTCGCGTAACTGCGCTTCTATCCGCCGCGATGAGCCGTTTATAAAATAGCGCCACAAAAAACGGCCGCCGGACACAATTGCCATTACGCCTGCCATGTACAGGGAAAGCCTTACTATCTGCCGCCATTGAAAATCGCCGCCCGATATCAGGTCTACTGCAGTGCGTATAAACTGCGGAATGGCGATTTGAGCCGCGTCTACGATAATCAGGCAGACAAGGCCGAAAATATACTGATAACGGAAACGCGCTATGTAGGGAAGAAGGGCTTTATATTCCTTTAGAGATACAGAAGGCCGGCTCATGCTCTTTTTTTGGCTTCTTCTTGTTTCTTGTGGTCCGCCTCTAATTTAGTTTTCCAAATTGCCATTTTTTTCTTTACGTTTTCCGCGTCTTCGCTTTCGCCCATAAGAATATGCAGCCTTCTTAATGCTCCCAAATATGAAATACCTGTTTTAAAATCAGGTATCTGCCCTGTAGAAAGTTCATATTTTTCACGGTAACGGTCCGCAGACTGCGCCAGCAGTTTTTTAACCAATCTAAGATGATAAGTTACAGAATCATAATACGGGGATTCAAAAGTCGAGTATTCCATAACACGGCGAAGGTCCAAAATGTTTTTTGAAACTGTGGCAAAGCGCCCTTCCAGTTCAACAAACGTCCATCTCCATTTTGAATTATCCCCGTACGCGTACTCCAAAAGGTCTATGGCAAGTCCCATCTTTCTTATCAAATGATAACGCTGGTTCTCGTCAAAAGATTCTATCAAATTCAATTTTTCTTCATAATCGGAAAAAGGAGCGTCAATATAATTACTGACCGCATCCTCAAGATAAATAACAGCCTTGTAAAGAGTCTTTCTGGCATCGTTCAGGACTTCTTCATTTTTTGATTTTAAAATAACCTGAGAAATCCCGCAAATCGCGATATAATTGGAAGTTAAATTAAGCATTTCATCGGCAAGGGTCAGCCTTTTAAAAGAATCTTCGGGAGTGTTTTTTTTGCTGTTCAAAAGAAGAGTCTTTTCGGTTTTTAATAATGTCTTGGTCATCTCTACATAAGATGAGACCTTTTCATCGTATAGCTGCCGATCATGCTCATTAACTTTTGCCATTAGCCGCTCCTTTTGCCGTATTTCTGCATAAGGTCGTCAGCGTGGGCAAGCGCGGCAACGCCGGCGTCCCCCGCAAGCATCCTTGCGATTTCTTTTCTTCGTCCGTCCGCACTCAAAGGCCCGATACCGGTATAGGTTCTGCCGCCTTCAGTTCTTTTTTCCACCTTAAAATGATTATCGGCTCTTACTGCGATACTGGCAAGATGTGTTACACAAAAAATTTGCTTGAATTTGCCGATTTTGGTCAAATACTCCCCCACTTTCAGGGCAACTTCCCCTCCAATCCCTGTATCAATCTCGTCAAAGACAAGGGTTTCCACGCCTTCGGCTTCGTTCTGCCCTTCGGACAAAAGCGCGGTCTTGATTGCCAGCATAACACGGGAAAGTTCGCCCCCGGAGGCGATACGGGCAAGGTCTTTGAGCGGCTCTCCCGTATTAGCGGAAATGAGGAATTCCACGTCTTCCGCACCCCACGGGCCAAGCGATGTTTGCCCGTCCTGTTGTTTTGGAACAATTTTTATCATCAGGCTGGCATTCGGCATTCCGAGATTTTTCAAAATCCCCGTGATCAACTGCCCCAGTTTCTCCGCCGCGGCGGTTCGTTTTTGCCGAAGGCTTTGAGCCTTTGCAACAATGTCTTTTTCAATGGCGGCGATTTCAACTTTTAACTTTTCCCGGTTTTCTTCCGCGCCGCAGAGCGCTTCAATTTCCGCTTGTGCCTCATTTCTGTAAGACAGGATCGCTTCTTCTTCACTGCCCGCCTGCGTTTCCGTTTTAACATACTTTTTTTTCAGCTTGTACAAAAGGGCAAGCCGGTCATTTACTTCTTCCAGCCGGCGCGGATCAAATGTCAGGTTTTCCTTGTAGGTGCGAAAATCGCCGGCGATGTCTTCCGCTTCATAGTACAGGTTCTCCAGCCTTCTGTAGATTTCGCCTAACGACGAATCCACCGCGCTTGCGCTGTCTATCGAATTTTTTGTACGGCGCGCGAGGCTTAATACCGACTGTTCCCCGTCATAAAAATTATCAGCGGCAGTGTGAATAAAGCCCGCCAGTTTTTCAAAATCCGAAAGTTTTTGCAGCTCGTTCTCAAGATCGCGAATCTCCCCCGCGCGGACGGCAGCTTTGGAAATCTCGTCAACGGAATAATTTAACAGTTCCAGCCGCTCTTCCCTTTCGCGGTCGCTTTTCAAAGACGCTTCCATTGATTTGCGCTTGTCCGTCAGCTCAAGGAAAATTCTGTAAAAGGCAAGAACCTCGTCCTCAATACCGGCAAAACGGTCCAGATAGCGGCGGTGGTTTTCTTTTTTAAGAAGGGATTCATGGTTGTGCTGTCCGTGAAGGTCGAATAAAAAGCCCATAAACTCCGCAAGGTCCTGCCTTGTTACGGGAACATTCTGAATATAGGCAGAACCCCTGCCGGACGTTTTGATATTCCTTCTGACAATAATCGTATCTTCTTCAAATTCAATATCGCGCCCTTTCAGCCAGTCTGTAACTTCCGCGTTATTTTTCTTAACGGAAATAACAGCCGACACGCTCGCTTCTTCACAGCCAGTGCGTATAACATCCGCCTCCGCCTTGCCGCCCAATAAAAAACTCAAAGAACCGACAATTATTGATTTACCAGCACCGGTTTCTCCGGACAGAACATTAAATCCCTGACGGAAGGAAAGAGTGATAGAGTCAATCAGCGCGTAATTTCTGATCGAAAGCTCTTCAAGCATTGGCACTCTCCAAGGGATTTTCCCAAGTGTCGCCCGACCAGAAAAGTTTTGATCTAAGCGCAGAATAATAGGCGTGTCTGTCCGCATATACCAACAGTGCGCTCTGCGCAGCCTGTTGAATGTAAATTTTATCTGCGCTTTGAAGATTACAGGTATCCTGTCCGTCAACGGTCAGCAAAACGCCGGAACGCTGCTGCTGAGGAACTGTTATTACAAGCGGCTGCCGCGAAGGAAGCACAAAAGGCCGGTTTGACAAAGCAAACGGACAGATTGGATTGAGGACTACCGCTTCCATTTCAGGATCAAGAATGGGACCGCCAGCCGCCATCGAGTATGCCGTAGAACCTGTGGGAGTTGCAATGATAAGCCCGTCACAGCGGTACGAACCCAGCGCTGTACTGCCCGCTCCCGAATTTATGCACACATCAAGTTTAATAAGTTTAGAGATTCCGTCGGCGGAAATTACGGTGTCATTAAGGCAGATATTTTTCATGATGATTTTAGAATCGCGCTGGACGGAAATTTCCAGCATACAGCGTTTGGACACGGATATTTTGCCTTTTTCCCATTGTTCATATACCGAAAGCCAGTCGTCCCTGTCCACTTCCGCAATAAAACCCAGCGAGCCCATGTTTACAGGCAGAATCGGTACTCCCAGAGGCGCAAGACATCGGGCCGTATAAAGAACAGTGCCGTCTCCGCCAAGAGAGAACGCGATGTCCCACTTGCCGTCGGGTGGATTTTCCGGCTCTCCTGCAAACGAGTAAATTACAACCGAAGACCCGCGTTTTTCCAACTCCGAGCGTATCTGCTCCGCCAGATCTGCCGCATTTTTTTTACGGGTATTAACAAACAGTACTGCCTTTTTTCCCATTTGCGTCCTCTGTTAAGGAAGGGTCATAATAAGGCGCGACACACTCTGTACATCCTGCGATTTCAGGCGCGGATACAGGGGAAACAGAACCGTCCTTAACGCCAGCGAACTGCTGACAGGACAATTTCCACAAAGCCCCGATGCCGCAAGAGTGTTTTCAAACGCGCTCTCTACTATAATATCTTTTTTACGGGCATATGCAATTACATCTTTAAGCCCGGTTTCCAAAACTAGCGAAAATGAATAGTTGTTGTAATCGTCTTCGGCAAGAGAAATAAAACGTTTATGCCTTGTCCTGAGACTTGCCTGAGTGTAAACATTCGCGATGTCGCGCCTTTTCTGAATATTTCTCTGCACTTCCTTAAACTGAACAACAGCAAGAGCGGCGTTAATGTCGGGAAGGCAGTATTCGCTCGCAATACCGGCAAAGTTCCGCAGTTCCATACCGTCTTTCCTGTTCATTGCGAATAACAAAGCCCCGCCGCCCGATGTAAGCATATCCCTCTCTTCAAGACCCAAAATACAAAAGACCCCGTTAATTTTTACCTGCGGCTCTTCCTTTTCCTTTTCTTTCTCTTTGGAAACACTGCCGGTGCCGCCTTCTCCGCCGTCCGCATCCGCCTTTTTATTGATTTTCCCGTAACTTTGGGAAATATCTTCGATTACGGGAAAACCCAATTCGGCAATAGCCATTGAATCCGGCAGGAAACCGAGCGTATGGTGCAGAACAACGGCACAAATTTCAACATCAGATGGTTTTTGAGAAATCGCATTTTCAACTGTTTCGCGGCTCATGCAGGGAAAATCAAAAGACACGTCGCAATACAAAGGCGTTAGCTGCAAATCTTCGATAACCTGATAATAATAGCGCGGCGAAAGAGCGGAAATTACAACCGCCTGCCCCGCCTTTACATTCAGCGCTTTAAGCGCCAAATACAGAGCGACAGCGGGGCTTCGCAAGGCAAGAGCGTAATCAAATTTTATCTGTTCTTTTGCAGTTTGAATTAAAAGCCGGTTCCTCTCCCCAACTCCGATTTTTTCCTCTACCATTGCGGTTAACACCGCATCCATTTCTTTCCGTCTGATGGTGGGAGAATAAACTTCTATTTTCATCTGTATAATACTCGTATTATAATTACTCGAAGCGCCCGCAATCTACTTGCGCAGTTCGGCAATTTTTTGCAGTTCTTTGGGATTAAAGAGGTCTCTTATATCAAGGATGATCAGATAACCGTCTGTCTGCCGCACTACACCCTGAATATACTCCGCGCCAATACCGGAAAACATCTGCGGCGGCGGCTGAATTTCCTCTTTTTCAATTGTTACTACACGGGAAATTTTGTCAATAATTATTCCCAGCTTCATCCCGTCTATATCAAGAATAACAAACCCGGACAACAATTCGTCTTCTTCTGAAGTTATCATTTTTCTGATATGGAAACGTTTATGCAGACTTATAATAGGGATAATTTCGCTTCTAAGGTTGAAAATACCTTCTACATAAGTAGGGGCATTAGGAATTGCCCGAATTGCCTGTACGCGGACAATCTCTTTAACATCCATTATATTAACGCCATACAGTTCTTCCCCAAGCTGGAAAGTAACTAATTGCCTTGATTCCGACTTATCAACTTCCTTATGCGCTGCCATTAGGGCCTCCCTTTTTTATCATTATATCATAAAATCCTTTTACGATCAAGTCCGAAGGTTATGTCTTATATTATAATATAATAAATTTTAATCAAAGAGTAAGAAGAAATATAAGAATTTAACAATTATTCCCTAACCCAAATCTGGCCAAAACCCATGGCTCCCAGCTTTAATGAGGCTGAATATACATCCCGCGCGGAAATACCAACAATTACTACCCGGTAAATTGAACCGGCGGCCTCTATTTCAACATCAAAACCGGTATCTTTTACATATTCCGCAGTTTTGACAGCCGTATTCCGCGCCGAATACGCGCCTACCTGCAGACGGAACAATTTATCCGGGTTCCGATCGGACAAATCGGGCAACTCCGTAACTATCCTGACATCCTCAGGCCTAACTGGCGGTGGAAAGGCCTGCACGGGCTCAGCAGTACGGACCGGAATTGGCGCTTCCGCGCTATTTCGAGGCGCCGGTTTAACATTAGCCGCAGGCTTGATGTTCTCTACAGGCGGCGGAGGCGTTTCTACAGGCTTAGGCTTGCTTACAATCGGTGGTGGTGGAACCTCATTTGGAGGAGGAGGAGGCGGTGGCGGCTCTATAAATTTAGGCTGGTTTACAACCGTTTGAGGTTGGACCTCCTTTGGAGGAGGAGGCGGTAATGGGGCACCCTTTGGTTCCCGTGGCTGTCTTGTTCCACGCCCTTCGCGGGCAATTGCCTCTCTTGCCTCACGGGCTTCACGTTCCTCACGGGCAAGACGCGTTTCTCTGGCTTCGCGCATTTCACGCTCTTCACGCGCCTCTCTTACCTCCCGCGCCTCGCGGATTTCTCTGATTTCGCGTTCCTCGCGGGCAATCCGCGCTTCTCTGGCTTCGCGCGCTTCGCGTTCTTCGCGGGCAATCCGCTCTTCCCGCTCCTGCCGAATATCGCGGTCTTCCCTCATATCCCTTGAATCGCGCAGATCCATGGACATTGTCATTAACCACGCCAAAAATTCACTTTCACCTGTCCGGGTTGATGAAGAAGGCATTGGAAAAAACGGAAAAAACCCCTCATTTGAGGCCTTTTCTCCTTCTGAAGACGAAGCCACTTGAGCCGGCGTCGGATTTGCGTTTTCAGCCGAAGCGGCCGGCGGCGCCGTTTGTGCCGCAAGCACTTGGCTTAACTCAACTGTAGGACTATTATCCGCATTAGCGGTGGCAATCCTTGGCGGAGACGGAATAACAGAAACCACAACAGTATCGCCCTGCTTTAATTCCAGCGCCTGATACGCCGCCGCCGAAAGGTCAATAACCCGGCTTGACGACACGCTTATCCTATTGGTGATTTTCACCTCTACTTCTTTGCCATTAGCAGTATTTGTAATTTTTACGTTTGAATTCAACGGAAGCGAAGAATGCGCCGCCGCAAACCCCGCATCTTTCATCTCCTGACTGGCGCCCCCCTGCTGAGTAAAATTCCCCAATCTTGCCTGAGCTGCAAGGGGTAAAAGCAGAGAAACCATGAAAAATAGCGAAAATAATTTCCTTTTCATCATAATATTAAAAAACCACTACTCTAATTTTAAGAAATAAGTTTATGGATTTCAAGGAATTATAGTAATTTTTTTAAATCATGGAAAATCACAGAATTTGGCGGAATTTAAGGAACATGCTTTACATTCACTAAAATGAGGCTTATATTTATAATATGTGGAAACTCTTAAAAGGCCTAATGTATGCATTAGGCTGTGTTATTGCTATCCCACTTTGCTCTTGTATAAATCCTGTTAATTTTGAAGCTCTCTTAAAAGACCCAAAGATTACTATAATAATAGAAAACAACACTTTAGGCTTATTAATTGTTAATTTTGAAAATTTAGATTTAAAACCCAGACTTAGTAACGGCGCAGAACTACCGGAAGGAGAATTCGTCGGAAATTCTGAGGTCATTACGATTACCAACGCGAATATTTACACCCGCATTGAGTATTACTATGGTGCTGCCAAATTAACTGCCTTTGCCACCGGTGACAGTGGGGAGATATTTACCGTCGATACATCAGAACCTCCGTTTAATGGCGAAGCGGGACCATACATGGTAACTGTAGTAGGGTTTACGAAAAGTGATGAAAAACCTTATGGTACCTTTTTTTATATCATGGTAGAATAGCAGTATTAAGGTAGTTTAAAAAAATATAAATATATTAAGGCAAGGAGAGAAAAATGAAAAGAATGACAAAGAGCGGGATTTTTACCACAGCGGCTGTGTTGGTCATATTGTCAGCAATGCTTGTAACAGGATGCAGTGATACTATTGTTGAAAAACCATCAGGATATACTCCACCGGCGGGCATGGGGGCTGTCCGGTTGAAATTCAGTGAACATATTGAGAGAGCGACTATTCTGCCTGATGATGCTACTATTTTATCTTTTGTGGAGTTTGAATTTACCTTTACGCCTAACTCAGGTGGGGTATTTAAGGAAGAACAAAGAACTTCTGCAACCAGAGAAGATCCGATTATTCTGGCTCCGGGAACCTACGACTTAGCGGTAATCGCCTATCTGCCGCCTGAATCATCTGCTCCGCCGGGTGATCCAAACAGAGCGGCGGCAGTGTGGTCATCACCTACTCCGGTTCCTGTTACTGTAGGCATTAACTCGCCAATTTCTATTACTCTGAAGCCCTATGATTCTGTTGTTGCAACAGAAAATGGAACATTTGCTTGGGAAATTGATAATCAAATAAATATTCCTATTACCTCTTTTACCGTAGCAAAAATGACCGTAAAAAATCTGTTTGGTATACCAATACCATCAGCGACGGCATCTTGGAATCCTGTTACCTTTAATTTGGCAGATCCAACTTGGTCCGGGGCCGGTAGTATTCCCTCAGGGTTTTACTATGTAGACATCGAACTGGAAATTGATGGAACAATGAAATACTTCCGGCACGTACTCCATATCTATCAAAACATGACCAGTACCTTTACCGAGACTTTTGACGGAAGTTTCTTTTTTGTTACGGTAACCGGCATAGTAATTACAACGCCGCCAACCAAGACAACGTATCTTTTGGGTCAGACATTTAAGTCTGCCGGGCTTGAAGTGTACGCAGAGCTTGACAACGGTGTTCATGAAGACATAACGGCAATTTATGGTTTAGATACTACCGATTATGATTCGTCCAAAACCAGTGCTAGAACTTATGATATTAATATCACCTACGGAGATCTTTCCACACCTTACCCGGTTCATGTAATTGACACGCTTACAGTGAATAGCGCGGCTGACAGCGGGGCGGGGAGTTTACGGGAGGCCATTGACGACATTAACGTCAGTGATGTTACGTCAGGCTGCAAGATTGTAATAGATAACAGCGTGAATACCATTGAGCTTGG
>JAIRUC010000269.1 GCA_031254615.1 Treponema sp.
GCGTTCATACTCAATAAATTGGTCTGGCTGGCGATATTTTCCATGACCGAATTTATTTCCAACAGCCCTTCGGACTCGCGGGCAATTTCCTGAATATCTGATGCCACTTCCTGCAATCCGTTTCTGCCCACTTCGGAAGCTTCTTTTAATGAATTTACATTGGCGGTATTTTTGATAAGGGTTGCGGTAACTGAATGAATGTTGGCTACCATTTCTTCAATGGCGGATGAAGCTCTGGAAACGTTATTGCTCTGTTTTTCAACATGGCTGTTGAGTTTATTGATATTGGTAACAACCTGTTCCATAGTGGCGTGAGTTTCACTGACGCTGGCGCTCTGGTTTATGACACGACCCTTGATGCTCTGGATGTTGGCGGTAATCTCGTTCACCGCTGAGGCGGTCTCGTTCATGTTGCTTGCAAGGTCATTCCCAATGTTGGATAACATTGCCGCCTCTTTCTTGACATTTATAACAAGGTTTTTGATTTTATCCAGTGTCTTGTTGAAGTACAGGGCAAGGTCGCCGATTTCGTCTTTTGAACCGACGGCAATGCTCTGCGTCAGGTCTCCTTCGCCTTCGGAAATATCCCTGAGGGTGTTCGCTACACTGACGATTGGTTTACTGATTGATCGGGACAGAATTAAAGCCGCCGCAATCAACAGAATTATTACCAGAGCGCCTATCAACAGGCCTATGTTAAGCATTTCGTAGACCGGAGCCATTATTGTATTTTTCATAACGCCTGTTGCATAGCTCCATGGGGTTGCTGTAGTCCCGATGGTAACGGGAATGGTAAATACTTCTATATCAGTACCCAACTGTTTAATGTGATTGAAAAAGGAATAAGGCTTACCTGCTTTAACGGCGTTTACCAAATCATTGAGATGCACGCCTGCCATGTCCGCTTCTGTTTCCGTTATGTCTTTTCCCAGACGGCTCTCGTCGAAGTGGGCGGTAATGATACCGCTATTGCTGAATACCGCAATGATGGCATCGGGGAATGGCTTTTGGGCTTGTGAAATTTCCTGAATAGCCGTAAGGGGTATATCAAAGCCTATGACTCCCGCAACTTTACCGTTTGCGCGTAACGGAATACATATTGAAGTCATCAGCACTGTCTTTCCGCCCACGTTATACTCATAAGGATCCATAATTACCGGAAGACCCGAATCTCTCGGTATAATGTAAGCAGAGTCTTCGGTTCCTTCGGGGGCCTCCACTTCGACTTTTCCGTTATCCAAATAACAGTAGGGAGAAAAATATCCGCCGGAATTGGTTCCTCTGGTTCCCAGATATTGCAGGTCATCACCCTCTAAAACATTTGGCTCCCATTGACACCAAATTGCCGAAATATCGGGGTTTGCAAGTACCAAGCCTTCAAGTATGCCAAGAAGCGTAGTCCGGCGGCTGGCAGTTGGTATGCTCCGGTACTGTTCCATTACACGAGCGGCGGTCTCTGCCTTATAAAAGTAGGCATCAAAAAAAATAGAAATATTGGAGGCTGAATCGCGGGCCACGCTGACGGCATATTGCTCCGAAATATCGGTGATTGTTGTTCGTGAGCGGACAAGCAGCATACTGCCAACCGAAGCGACGGCAAATATGCCTATCGCCGCTATAATCACCGTGAGTTTAAAACCGATTTTCATTTTTTTCTCCTTTTACCAAAGTTATTGTGAGGACGTATCAAGCCCTCTGTTTACTGTTCATAAAGTGATACAATACTATTAATAATGATGTATCGATATAATAATATTTAAAATAGTAATATTAAATCTGGATAAATCCCGCCTCATTTTATTCGTCATGTGTGATTTGTTTCGCGCCGGAACGATTGGGGTTCAAGAAGAAGTATATGAAATTAAAATAAATATTAATAGTGTACGCCTATTGGAAGTTATATGCCATTTGGTCTGAAATTTATATCGATTATTGACAAAAAATAAAAAAACATGATAATGGGTTTAGGAGATTTATTTGAGAAAAATAATAAAATGGCTAAGGCTCATATTCATAAGCATATTATTACTGGTTATAGTTGTTATTATATTGTTTTGGAATGAAATCCGGAGTCTCTATTCAATCAAAAAAATAGATGATTACGGAACGTTTCAGATGACATATTACGGTGATTATGGATTTGATGATTTTCTTAAGATTGGTGCGGAAAAAGATAGTGATATTGAGGCATTTGTTATAAAGCGTTTACTAAAAGGTTTTCCTATAAATTTAAATATAACCGCCGGTGGTTGTACGGTTTTTACGGCACGCAATGAGAATGGAGATATAATTTACGGCAGAAATTTTGATTTTTCGTATTCTCCCTCACTCCAGATTATTACCAGACCGGATAATGGATATGCTTCTGTATCTACTGTAAATTTGGCATTTGTAGGATATTCGGAAAATAATTTACCTAGCGGATTAAATATAAAAAGTTTTTTAACTCTTGCCGCACCATTTCTCCCTTTTGACGGCATAAACGAAAAAGGTGTTGCAATTGCCCTTCTTGCTGTTCCTAATGCAATGCTTATACCCGATGATAATAAAATAACTCTAAACACAACTACCGCTATCAGGATGGTACTGGATAAAGCAGCAAATGTTAATGAAGCTATTGAACTCTTGGAACAATACAATATCTATTTTTCCGGCGGGATTGATTGCCATTTTCTTATTGCAGATGCAAATGGGCAATCGGCTTTAGTTGAGTATTATGACGGAGTTATGCAAATTGTTACAACAGATGAAAATTATCAAATCGCTTCAAATTTTATTGCTTATAACGGACTAAATATTGGTGAAGGTTTTAGCGAGTTTGAACGTTATGAAAAAGTAAAAGGAGCAATTGAAAAAAATAATGGGTTTCTGAATGAAAACCAAGCAATAAAACTTCTTGCGGAAGTTGGTGTTATAGATAATGGTTTAGACAAATTACAATGGACTGTACTATATAATTTATCAAATCTCAATGGAATAATTTTTGCTAACCGTAATATTGATAACCTTAATGAATTCCAAATAAAATAATTAAAACATGAATACAAAACAGGCCGAATAAAAGGATGTAATATGGCTTTAGGGGGAAGATTTTGATATGATATAACTTTGTCATATTCAATATAATTGGAAAAATTGCGTTTTGGAGGATTAGAACGAAAAAAATGGACTACAAAAATGGAAAATGGGCAAAAGAAATCGCAAAAAAATTATTTTACCGCCAAAAGAATTTAAAACAAAAGAAGCAAGCCGGTATGTTGCCGCAATCGAATTGTTAGCGGAATATAAAAGTTGCAAAAAAACACAGTTAGATTTTGCCGTAAGATGGCTGAAAAAAAACATGGAAAGGGAAAAAGAATGGGATATGGGAAAAGAAGTAAAAGACGGAATGTATTTTCCATTATCAGATTCATGGCGAAAAGATGAGGACAGAATAAAAGATTGTACACATAGGATAAATAAATTGTTGGAAAAATTATAACCAATTTGGAAAGTGAATTTACGATAGTGCCGGTAAAAATAAAAAAATATACGGTTTAAAAGAAATATATATACCTATAAATGATAATTAAAAAAATGGAAAAATATATGTAATTTGTGCAAAAAAACATAAGTGGCAGACAAAAGGCTTGACACATCTGTACAAAAAATATACCGTTAAACAAAAGAGCCGGAAATTTGGCGTTAAAACGCCTCGCGTAAATACGCGTCGCGTAAAGCCGCCTAAGGCGCATACCGTCGTTCCCGTTGCGGAACGAGCGCAGAAAGATCGTTCCTGATTTTTCGAAAAACCGTTACATTTCCCCTCCTCATTCACCTTCGGGGGTTGCAAACACCAGCGGTGTTAAACTCCTGCGGTGTT
>JAIRUC010000045.1 GCA_031254615.1 Treponema sp.
CGGGGATCGCCGAAAGCGGCTTCTTTTGCCATTAGGCGGACAGTTTCTATCAGCGGCAGGTTAGCTGTCATTCTGCCGATGCACCCGCGCAGACTGTGACCTGAGTCTTTCATATGAAGGCTGACAAAAGCGCCGCAAGGTTTGTTCAGCGCCGAATCCGCGGCGGGACTTTCGCTGTACACAGGTTTGCGCCTTTCCAGCTCGGCGGTTATGCTCTCGCGCGCCTGAGTCAGCAGAATTTTCTTTTCATCGGAATCAATGGTAAAGTCCATGATTAATATATAATATATGAGTATGGAAAGAATTTCAAATTCAATAAAAATCGGCGGATTTTCCCATGTGCGGACTGTTCAGATTGGGGGCAATTTCCCTGTTGTGATTCAGACTATGTGGAAAGACCGCCTTTCCCTGTCGGATATTAATGACGCTCTTGTAAAAAGGATTGACGCACTTGGAGAGATGGGCTGCGGGCTTTTGCGCTTTGCCGTTCCCGATATTGAGTCCGCCGAAGCGCTTGGCCGGCTTGCTGAAAGGGTCAGTATGCCGCTTGTGGCTGATATTCATTTTGATTATAAAATAGCCCTTCGTTGTTTGGATTTTCCCATCGCTAAAATTCGCATAAATCCGGGCAATATCGGCAGTAAGGAGAGGACGGCCGCCGTGCTGGAAAAAGCCACCGCCGGGGGTATTCCTATCCGCATAGGGGTAAATGCAGGGAGTCTGCCGCAGGATTTGCGCAGGCGGGTAGAGGAGGGCATGGATAGGGCTCTGGCGCTCTCTCAGGCGGCGGAAAGGGAGCTGGCGGTTTTTGAAGAATTCGGCTTTTGCGCCTGTGTGGTATCAATGAAAGCCAGCGGAATTGCCGATACTATAAAGGCGAACCGTATTCTTTCTCAAAGGACGGCGGCCCCCCTTCATTTGGGGGTTACCGAGGCCGGTCCTTTAACTGCCGGGGTTGCCAGGAATACGGCGGCTCTTGTAACCCTTCTGTCGGAAGGCATAGGGGACACGATAAGGGTTTCGCTTTCGGACACTGTTGAAAATGAGGTGATTGCCGGAAGGGAAATCGTAAGAGCGGCGGCTCAGCTTGCGGACGGAAACGTCAAATTGAAAAGCGGCGGGGTGAACATTATTTCTTGTCCCCGCTGCGGCAGGCACGGTTTTGATACGCACGGTTTTTTAAACCGCTGGATGACAAGGCTGTACGCTTTGGACAGGGATATAACAGTGGCTGTTATGGGCTGTGAGGTGAACGGCCCCGAGGAAGCAAAAGACGCCGATCTTGGAATTACCGGCGCGGGAGACAAAGTTTTGATTTTCAGAAACGGAAAAATTATAAAGACGATTGACGCCGCCAGCGCGGATAAGGCTTTTGAAGAGGAGCTTCAAAAAATATGAAAAAAAGTTTTGTGTTGATTTTTTTGATTTTTATAAACGCTTCGGTTTTTTCTCAGGTTCAACCTTGGTGGCTTTCTCTGGAACAGGGAAAGCAGGAGTACCGCGCCGGCGATTACGGCGCTGCCCTTCTTTCGTTTGAGGATGCGCGGCGGAACAGGCAGGCGGCGTATGAGCAGATGGAACGCGACTTGATCGCTCTTCTTTCGGTTAACGAAGTGCGCCGCCTGGGCGATTCACTTGAGATAGTAGAACGTTATTCAAAAGACAGATATTATCAAAGAGCTTCCGCCGCTCTGCAGGAACTTTACTACCGCGTCCCCAAGGAAAGCCTTAACAACTCCGCTAAGGCGGCCCTTGTTGCAGTCGGCAAACTTAAAAATTATCCCGAAGCCGAATATTGGATTGGCGAGGTTTACCGTGTCGAAGGCGAGTTGCCGCTGGCATTGTCACAATTCCGCAAAGCCTACGCAATGAGAGATCTTTTTGAAGACCCTGGCTTTGGCCTTGAATTGCAGTATAAAATTTCCGCTGTTCTTTTGACCAGACAGGAATATGTCGAAATGATAAAAGTTTTGGATTCGGTTATTAACGAGTTTGATACGCTTTGGGTAAACGCGCAGCAAGGCGATGTTTTGATTGCGCAAAATGCCTCTGCCGAAAAGAAAACGACCGTTCCCTATGCGCAGGCTTCCGCTTCATTCGCGAGTCAGGCAATGACCCGCACTCTGGAAACCGAAGGAGTCGACCGTTTCCTTTCACTGTACCGATACAACAACAGTCTTGTAGAACCGGCTCACCGCCGCCTTGGTTTTTTCTACGCAGTTACAGGCCGTCCTTCGGCGCAGCAGCACCTTATATTTTCGTTTCTTATTCAAAACTCAATAATAATCGAAGAAATAATACGGCGTCAGTATAATTTTACTCTTGATGATGATTCCGGCCGCCCGGCGCTTACGATTATTGCGGACAATATAAATAATAATCCGCTTCTTTTATCGTATATTGAAGAAGTAGAATACTACAAAACTATTTATTATTTGGCTTCCAGCCTTTACCGAAACGGAAAATCGTCAGTTGCGCGTAACTTGTGGTCATTCCTTGCCACACAGCCGCAGGCGGGGGAATGGCAAAACCGCGCTATTATCCAGATTAGAAGCCCGTATCTTGAACCTGTTGTAGAAAGACCGTAAGGTCTTTCAGAAATGCCGTAAGGTCTTTCAGAAATGCCGTAAGGCAATTCCCCTGTCGGGCAACCCGGATTTGAACCGGGGACCCCAAGTCCCCCAGACTTGTACGCTAAACCAACTGCGCTATTGCCCGGCAGGAGAATCTCCTTCGTGTTTGAAACAATACCATAAAACGCGGTTTTTTGTCAATCCTGCATACCAAGGTAACTTTTCGCGACGGGGTCGGAGTTGTCGATTTCAAGTACGGTTCGGAAAAAGGCGGCGGCTTTTTCGGGTTCGTTGTTTTTAATAGCCAGCACTCCCAGGTTGGAAATTATTTTTACATTTTCGGGGTCGCTTGTAAGGGCGGACTCAAGTTCGCGTTTTGCGCCGGCTGTGTCGCCTGTTTCCATCAGGCAGATGGCAAGTTCGTTTCGTGTGTCGCTGTTGCCGCCGCCAAGTTCGATCGCTTTTTTTAAAGCGGCTTTTCCGTCTTCCCATCTGCCAAGCAGCCGTAGCGCCCATCCAAGCACAAACCAGCCGTTCCATACTTTAGGCCGCACTTCAATAAAATCACGGATACAGGCCAGCCCTTCTTCTGTTTTTCCTTCCTGAATTAAGTTATGCGCATTAATAAAATTTTCGTCATCAAGACCGTTATCTTTGATTTCTTTTATCGTTGTTAAAATGTCGGGGCGCAGATACAGTACAAAGCCGGTGTAATAATCCAGCCATTCCTGTTCAACCTTTCCCTCTTTTATTACCTGTAACATACCCGAAAGGATGGCTTCAACGGACAAATTTTCAAGGGTTTCATTTTCATTGTCCTCATAAATTTTTACCGGAAAGGGTATGTCAGGATCAATGGGAAAATCAAACAACGCTCCGTCTTCTAACTGTTCGCGAAGGCTTTCGGGTACAGGGATAAAAATGATGCGGCTTTTCATTTTGAAGTTGTATTTGGACTTGGACTTTTAGCTGCGCTTGCCGCCAGTTCTTCTTCGGTTATACTGCGGTAATCCGCTCTTATTGCGGTAAGGAAATCATTGAGCCGTATTTTAAAACCCATAGGAACAGCCGCTTCATCAAAATTCAATCCAAGGGCGACCATTTCTTTTTTGCCTTCGACATTTTCCGCGCGGACAAATTTCCCCTTAACCGCGAATGATTCTCTTGGATCGTTAAAATCTATGCGTAACGCGCCGTCTTTTTGAAGAAGGAACTTTGCCACTCCCATCATTATTATCTTAGCGCCTGAAAAAGATAGATCCCTTAATATACAGCGCCTTGGAACATTCTCTATAAAGACAGTACTCTCGCTTGATAAAATATTTAACTTTCGTAAATTTTCCGGCGTCATTTGGATTCTGTCATCTTTGCGTTTTG
>JAIRUC010000195.1 GCA_031254615.1 Treponema sp.
TCGCGTATTTTTGCAGTCGCAGCTCCCGCCTTCGCAATGTCCTTTATCGACACTTCAACATTTTTTCCACAGCCCATGATGAATTCATCGACGCTGTTATCAATTACTTCTTTCAATAAGACATAAATGCCGTCGTCGGGATTGGAGCCGTCTCCAAGCCGCCCGATGTACATTCCCGTTCTCAGCCTGATGTGTTCAAGCGAAGACAGTGTCTTTATTTTTGATTCGTCGTAAACAGAAGCGCCGGATTTTGCCGTGGTTTTAGCCGGCGCGGTTTTTGCCTTTGCCAAAGTTTTAGCCGCCGTCTTCGATTTTACAGCGGGTTTTGATTTTGCATTTGTTTTTTTTACCGGCATAATGTTAACCTATAGTTGTTTTTTTAGTTCCTGAATATACGCTTGCGAGTCACGGACGCTGTCTTCAAGATCGTCTATCGCTTTTTTCATTTCTGCAATCTTGTTCCTTCTGTCTTCGATAGACCTTTGGAACTTTTCGATCTTTGCGCTTTCTTCGTCAATGGCAAGGGAGGCTGTCAGTCTTGCAATAGTATTTTCATATTCAATTATTGACTGATTCAGCTTGACCGCCCTGCCGATAACTTCTCCGTCTTCCGCTGTAACGATTGTATCAATAAAATACTTTCGCTCCGGCGCAATTTCCGCGTCCATAATGCCTGCGGCCTGCGCCCCGAAATTTCTGTACAGACTGCGAAGGTTCTCACGAATCTCGCTTATGCGGTTTTTCAGGTTTTGAATTTGCTTTTGAGGATTGCCGTCTATGCCAAATCCCGCGGAAATCATCCGCTTTTCGTCCCTTAATACGGAAAGCTCTTCCATGGCAACGCGGGAGATTTCGCGTAACTTGTTAATTTCGGAACACAGCGAAGCGATTTCGCCTTCTTCACCGCCGGGTTCACGATTGGCGTAGCGTTCGCCGACATTATTGTAAAGCTGCTCCTGACTTTCCTGCGCCTTGGAAAGAAATGATTTTAGCACAAGCCCCTGCGCGCTTTTTCCGATCCATGTAAAAACATTGCCGCCGTCTTTGCCTTCAAGTTCCTTAATACGGTTTTCCAGCGATTCAAGTTTGGAAGAAAGGGTGTCCGCCTGTTCCCTGAAAGTTGAGGTAAAATCATTATACGCACTGTTCTCCAGAAGCGCCCTGCCAAGTCTGCGGTAAATAACCGCCAATTCTTTTGAGCGATCTTTTTCTTCACGTTCCTTGCGCTCGATTGTATCCTCAAGTTCCTTAAAACGCCGGTTTTTTTCTTCTACCTTACCGATTGCGATATTGGTTGAGGCGATATTGTTAAGGTAATCGTTGTAACGCCCAATATCATCAAATTGAGCCTGCATATCCTTTGTCCGGGAATACAGGTTTTCGCCAAAATTTTCCAAAATGGTATCAAGGGAAGTACGGGCTTCCTTTTTATCTCTTTCAATCTCTTCAATACGTTTCTTTCGTTCATCCATAGTTATAATATACGTTATTTTTTCGTGTTTGCAAATGCCCCAAAAATGAGTTTACACCCTTGAACAAACGCTGATTTTCTTATATAAAGAAGCATAAATCGAAAACTAGGAGTTTTTATGAATTTAAACGAAATAAAACATTCGGGACTTAAAAAATGGGTCGAAGACGCAAAGACGCTTATGACCCCCGATGCTGTGGAAGTCTGCGACGGTTCACAGGCCGAGTACGACAAAATGTTAAAAATCATGGTGGATGCGGGGCTTGGTATTCCCTTGAACAAGGATAAAAGGCCGGGAAGCTACCTGTTCCGCTCTGATCCTTCGGACGTAGCGCGCGCGGAAAGCCGTACATTTATCGCCAGCAAAAACAAGGACGACGCCGGCCCCACCAACAACTGGAGAGACCCTGTCGAGCTTAAAGAAACAATGTCAAAACAGTACAGCGGCTGTATGAAGGGACGCACAATGTACGTTATTCCCTTCTCAATGGGTCCTGTCGGATCAAACATCGCCAAAATCGGCGTGGAAATTACCGACAGCCCGTACGTTGTCGCCAACATGCACATTATGACCCGCGTGGGATCAAAAGTTTTGGACGTTCTGGGAGCGGACGGCTTTTTTGTTCCGTGTCTGCACTCCATCGCAAAGCCTCTGGGCCCCGGAGAAAGCGACAACGGAAAATGGCCGTGCGAACCTGATGTCGACAAGAAATTTATCAGCCACTTCCCCGACACTTACGAGATTTGGTCTTACGGTTCGGGCTACGGCGGAAACGCTTTGCTTGGCAAAAAGTGTCTTGCCCTGCGCATCGCCTCGGTACTTGCCCGTGATGAAGGCTGGTTAGCTGAACACATGCTCATTCTGAAAATAACCAATCCCAAGGGTGAGGTTAAATATATCGCCGGCGCGCTTCCCTCGGCCTGCGGCAAGACAAACCTTGCCATGTTAGTTCCCACTCTGCCCGGCTGGAAAGTTGAGACAATCGGCGACGATATCGCCTGGATGAAATTCGGAGAGGACGGCCGCCTTTACGCGATTAACCCCGAAGCCGGATTTTTCGGCGTTGCCCCCGGAACGAGTGATCAGTCAAATTACAACGCGATGAGATCAATCGAGAAAAACACAATCTTTACAAACTGCGGTCTTACAGAAGACGGAGATATTTGGTGGGAACAGATCGGCTACGGCGCTCCCGGCAATACGATCATAGACTGGAAAGGCAACGAAAAGCCCGCCCCCAAAACCGACAAAGCTGTGAAGGGTGAAGAAATCGCCCATGCCAACGCGCGTTTTACCGCTCCGGCAAAACAGTGCCCGGTTATCGCCGCGGAATGGGAAGATCCAAAAGGCGTGCCAATCAGCGCGTTCCTTTTCGGCGGACGGCGCGCTTCAACTATTCCACTTGTAAACCAGAGCAAGAGCTGGGTGCACGGTGTGTTCATGGGTTCGATCACCGGTTCGGAAATTACAGCTGCGGCTCTCGATCTTAAAGAAGGTTCTGTCCGCCGCGATCCGTTCGCCATGCTGCCGTTCTGCGGTTACCACATGGGCGACTACTTCAACCATTGGCTCAAGCTGGGCAAAACAGCCGAAGCCGAAGGAAAGGGCGACTAACTGCCAAAGATTTTCTTTATCAACTGGTTCCGCAAAGACAAAGACGGGCATTTTATGTGGCCGGGTTACGGCGAAAACTCCCGCGTACTCGCGTGGGTATTTGACCGCTGTGACGGCAAAGACAACTATGTAGAAACCGCTATCGGCTATCTGCCGAAACCGGGCGCTATTGAACCGCCCGCCGGAGTAAGCGCGGAAACAATGGCGGAATTAACTTCCGCGGACAAAGAAGGCTGGAAGAAGGAAATTTCCGACGTACGCGAAAACCATTACGCCAAGTTCGGCGACAAGATGCCGAAAGAACTCTACGACCATCTTACGGAAATGGAAAAAAATCTGAACGCGTAAAAATTTGCACAGTAACGCGAAAAGGGGAACCGGTTTTGCCGGTTCCTCTTTTTTTATGCATTTCAAGTAAAGTTCATATGCCGTGATGGCAGAAAAATGTATGCCCTGAAAATTTATCACAAACATGCGCGGAGAGGTGCGGGGCGCGTGCCAGAAAAAATTTGCAGGAACCTGCTTACGAGCCCCTTTCAGGGTCTCTCCAGCAGAGAACCGCAAAAATTTTTTTCCGGCACGCGCCCCGCACCTCTCCGCGCAGGCGTTATTTGAGGCATACATTTCCAGGGCGCTGGTGGGGGAATTGCAGTTAGTGGGGCAGGTTGCTGTTTGGGGGCTTAGTGTGTAAAAACTGCTTTGATTACTGGCAATAATCGTGCTTGCATTTTCTTTCAAAACAAGGTATTATCTGATTGTGCCAAAAACCGGGGAAACCGGCTTGCGGGAACTAAGTGAAGGAAGGAGATCGCTATTATTAGCTTAACAACAAACTACAGCGTACTTCCGTCTGACAGCGGCGTGCCCGGCGCGCACCTACGGAGCGGGATAAATC
>JAIRUC010000142.1 GCA_031254615.1 Treponema sp.
TCAGACAATAATAATTACCTGCCATCATATAATTTCTCAATTTTTACCAATTCCATTGGAAAACGCCGGATTTCCGCGTATGCGGGGACACCGGCTTTTTTTATATAACTATACCAAAAGAAGGAGTTTTCCATGAAAAAGACGAAAACACTCGGGAACCAAAAACAAGCCCGCAAGGCGTCCACAAACAAAGTTTGCACGGTTCCCCTCTTGGTTATTGCCTTTGCTGCAATAATCGCACTTTCAGTAATAGTGGCAGGCTGTACCAATCCAGATGATGGCCTCGAAAGTTCCCGTACCGGCTCAATAACCGGCAAGGCTTTCTTTGCCAATTCTGCCAGCCACTCCGGCATAACTGTTACTCTGGAACGAACCGACGGTTTGCGCTCTCTTGCCGCAGTTCAGGCGGCCAGAAATGTTGATGCCGGGGCCCGTTCTGTTGGCGTTGCCCGTTCGGCTGACGCCGTTACCCAGACCGCCTCGAACGGTTCGTATACCTTTACCGGCATAACCCCCGGCATATACACTGTGTATGCCTCGTCGCCGGACTCTCTGGAAAAAGCCGTCGCGGTAAACAACATTGTGCTTGAAGTGGGCAGGGCTGTTACTGCCGCCGACCTTAACCTGACCCCCACCGGTTCCATTGCCGGACGGGTAAAATTGGACAACGGAGAAACCGGTAACTTCGGCTTCCTTATTTCTGTAGCGGGAACATCGTACATGGCTGTTACTGCAAATGACGGCAGTTTTACCATTAGCGGCGTCCCGGCAGGGAACGGCTATCTAATTCTTATTATGAAGGGAAACTACACCGCTGTATGGAGCGATGCGACGCAGACAGTCAGCGGCGGGCAGATAACCAACCTGGTAACAAGAACCGTAACCAGCGACGAAATCGGAGGGCCGGGTATTATGTGGCAGGGCGAACGTTCTTCACCGCCCCCGAACCCGCAGATGAACTGGGCGTATTACAATACTACGACCAAGTCTTCGTATATCTATAACGGTTCCCAATGGAACGTGCTGGCAGCGCAGGGAGGCACCGGTGAAACCGGCGCTGATGGCAAAGACGGAAACAATGGCGTAACGCCGGAGATTGGAACCAACGGCAACTGGTGGATTGGTACAACTGATACCGGCGTACCAGCGCGAGGGCCGCAGGGCGACACCGGTGCTGACGGCAAGGACGGACAAGACGGCATAACACTTGATCAGAGCAGTCTTACCATCAAGGCAGGAGATACGGCGACACTAATCGAAACAATAACCCCCTCAGATGCAACTAACAAAAGCGTAAACTGGTTTTCCAGTAATAATAACGTGGCGACTGTAACAAATGGTACAGTAACAGGCGTTGTAGAAGGGACAGCGATTATTTTTGTTATTACAGTGGATGGCGGCAAGACAGCAGCTTGCGCCGTTACGGTTACTATAGGTGTAACCGGCGTGTCGCTTAACAAAAATACGCTTACCTTATTTGCAGGAAAAGCGGCGGCACTTATCGAAACAATAAGCCCCCCAAATGCGACAGACAAAAGTGTGACATGGTCTTCCAGCGATATTAGTGTGGCAACTGTAACCAATGGTACGGTAACAGCTGTTGCCAAAGGAACAGCAATGATTACCGTTACTACGACAGACGGAGGAGAAACCGAAACGTGCGCTGTTACGGTATATGACTCGGTAAATGACTACTTTAGTGACTATAAAGTAATTGAGTTGGAAGATTACAACTATGTAGCTGGATGGCCGGATTGTCAGAAAGGTTGGGCTACCGATGGTCATGACGAAGCCACGCCAACATTGGGATATAAAAAAGAAGATTTTCAGGCGGCAAAATATCTGACGCTTGAATTGAAAGACGAAATTAAAGGTGGTGTTTATTTGATATGGGGTCTTTCATGGGTTGAAGGACAAGATTATGATGATGTAGCTGCACTTGGTTTGCCTAACCCGGGCTGGATGCAAAAACAGATCGTGAGCGATGACGGTATACCTATAGCCGATAGTGGTGCGATATTGGACGGTAATATTCTGAAAATAGAATTTGCCAAAGCCTTGTCAAGATACGATGTTTATTCCACCTGTAATTATGACTTAAAATTGTGCGTTGCGTATTACGCGTCTAGTATTGATGATTTTATTGATAGTGCGTATCTGCTGATCTCTGACGAGCCTCCTGCGTTCTATCCTGCTGCAAAGGTTGAAATAGTTGCGCCATCGTGGAATCCTACTGCTAGGGAAGAAATAAGGTTAACGGCTATAACGGCTAACATTACACCTGAATACTCAAGCGTACAGGCTGTTACATGGGAGATAGTTAGTAAAGCAGGTAGTCTCACATATCCTGAAGTAGACTTTGCGCCTATATATTACTGGGATAACAATTTTGATCCACCAATAAAGACTAAGATTATTGGTTCAAAAGCAAAAGATGTAATAATTGTATCAAAGGCAGAAGGTGGAAAAGTTACTGTTAGGGCAATTCTTAAAGACGCAGGACTGGATAGCTCCGGCAACAAAATTGATATTGTTTCCGCCGATCTTGACATCAATGTAGGTCCAAATCCTTTCCCCGGGAAACTTAATGGTGCAACATATTTAGAACAACAGAGCTATGCATACGATAGCTGGTCAATAAGTGAAGCATTGGCGGCAACAGTTCCTCCTAGATATTTCGTTGTAGCAATATACGGTAGCAAGCTTGAAGATGATCGTATTGGCACCACACAGTGGGTAATCTATAGCGCTAATGTTAGCTGGTCTCAAAAGAGTACCGGTGATGGTCTTGCAATTGATAAAGACCCAGATAGTAATGGATTTTACTACATGGTCTTTGATCTTTCAAAATGGGGCGAAGCCTATATTACCGCTATTGATGATGCAAAAAATGGTGATTGGGCGCTATTTAGACTTAATTACGGTGCCGGTGATCTTGGGCTGTATAGAGGATATATTGTTGACGGAACTACAACTTTAACCACTCCCACCGAAGAAGGTGATGTAGTAGTAATTCCGTTCGATAGTACGACTCATCCCAGCGGACTAAACTGGGGCGCCGGAGATGATATTGGATATATTACCAATCAACTTCCCGGCGGTTTGTCTTGGGAATAGCAACTAACGCAAGTTAGTTAATGAAGAGCCGTCTGACCGCAACTGGTTAGACGGCTTTTTTTATCTACAGATAACTTTCCAATTCCTCGCTGATTTTATCCGCCAATTCCGACGCGGCTCTGTCCAAATCTATTGTGCGGTTATCTTTTTCGCTGCGGCGTTTTATCTCAACCTGCGCGGGCGATTGCGAAAGGCCCTTGTCGCCGATTACCACGCGCCATGGGATGCCGGTAAGGTCTGCGTCGTTGAATTTTACTCCGGGGCGTTCGTTGCGATCGTCTAACAATACTTCGATACCGGCTTTTGTTAATTCGCCGGTCAAGTTGTCCGCGGCTTCTTTTACCGCGCCGTCGTATTTGATGGGAACTATGATTACATGATAGGGCGCGACAGAGGCAGGCCAGATGATGCCAGCTTCGTCGTGGTGTTCTTCGATTACCGAGGCTAAAGTGCGGTCAACTCCGATACCGTAGCAGCCCATTGTCGGCATTTGGGTTTTTCCGTTTTCATCAAGATAGGTTACGTTCATGGCGCGGGTGTATTTGTAGCCAAGTTTGAAAATGTGGCCAAGCTCATTTCCCATTTTTGTATACAATTCGCCGCCGCATTGTGAACAAGTGTCTCCGGCTTTTACAGTGCGGATATCGACAGATGTAAGCCCCGCGATAGCCCAGCCTTCAAAGTCGCGTCCGTAGGCGGCGTGTTTGTAGTGCAAATCTTTTGCCAGAGCGCCCGTTACTGCGTCATTCATTCCCGTAACAGTGTGATCGACAATGAGCGGCAGGCTTGCAAGCCCTACAGGACCGGCAAAACCGACAGGCGCGTTGGTTAAGCGCGTAACATCAGTGTCGGCGGCAAGGCTCACTTCGCTTGCTTTGAGGACAGAGGCAAGTTTTACTTCGTTCACATCAAGGTCGCCGCGGATCGCCACCGCGAAGAAGACTTGCGGATACACAGCAGGCGCGTCGGGCGAAGGTTTCTTTTGCTCCAAATTGGCGCAGCCCGGGGCAGAGGAGAGGTCTAACTCAACATTGACGGCCCGGTATATGAGCGTCTTTATAAAACTCTGCGGCGCTGTTTTCAAAAACGCGCAAAGTTCTTCAATCGTTTTTACATTTGGAGTGTCAATTTTTTCGATGGAAGGAGTATTCGCAGCGGCGGCTTTCGCGGCTTCAACAGAAGGCTGAGGAGTAAAGTCGTCCTTGCAGGAGGCCTTTTCAACATTGGCGGCGTAACCGCATTTTTTGCAGAGGATCAGCGTGTTGTCGCCGATTTCACTTTCTACCATAAACTCTTCCGAGCCGCTGCCGCCCATTGTGCCGGAGTCGGCTTTTACCGGAATTACCGAAAGTCCACAGCGTTTGAAAATTCTGCGGTAAGCGCGCCCCATCGCCTGATATGTTTCGTCGAGGCTTTTATCGTCGGTGTGCCATGAGTAGGCGTCTTTCATTATAAATTCGCGCCCTCGCATTACGCCGTAACGCGGGCGGATTTCGTCCCGGAACTTGGTGTTAATCTGGTAGAGCTTGAGCGGAAGCTGGCGGTAACTTGAAAGTTCGTCCCGCACAGTGGCGGTAAACGCTTCTTCGGCAGTGGGGGAAACGACAAAATCGTTGTCGAGCCGGTTTTTTACGCGCAGCATCGAATCGCCCATGGAGTCCCAGCGCCCCGATTCCTTCCATAATTCACCGGGGACGACCACTGTCGGTTTTATCTCCAAAGCGCCCACGGCGTCCATTTCTTCGCGGATGATTCGCTCGACCTTGCGGAACGCCCGCAGTCCCAGCGGCAGGTATGTAAAAAGCCCATTGGCAAGTTTGCGAAGAAGCCCCGCCCGGAACATGAGCCGGTGGCTTGCGATAACCGCGTCCGCGGGTACTTCGCGGAGGGTAGGGATAAAAGCGCTTGAATAGTTCATACGGAAGTTTATCAATTTTTATTGATTTTGAAAACCGACCAAAAGGGCTTGACTTTTTTTTCAATTTTTGCTAATTTGAACAAACATTGGGGGCGTAGTGAAGCTGGTTTATCACGCTGGCCTGTCAAGCCGGAAATCGCGGGTTCAAGCCCCGTCGCTCCCGTAGTAAAAAGTTTGGCTTTTGGCCAAACTTTTTACTTTGGAGTTTTCCCTTTGGCAAAACTCCATGCGTATATGTTTTGGGGGCTGGAAATACGCCTCGAAAAGCCCGTCTAACGGACGGGATTTTTTTTACACGGGCAGTAGCGCAGTTGGTAGCGCGCTTGGTTCGGGACCAAGAGGTCCCCGGTTCAAATCCGGGTTGCCCGAGGAATTTTTCCAACACAAAAATCATACACCACCTGCGCCTTACCTATAGCCAGTTTTGTAATCGTATCATCTACAGCCAATTCATTAGGATAACGAACAGCAATACCATAAGGGGTTAAATCGGCACATGTATCTAATAAATCTTCAAACGAATTATCGTGAATCATACATATCTGACATAATTCAACTAAATTATGAGTTTTTGGCGGCTCAACATCTTTGTAAAGGATATATCCCTTTAGCGCTTTCTCTGCACATTGTTGGCTGAGATAACAGGCAACTTCGGTCTGCTTAGGGTGTAAATCATCGTATAAGTGCTTTGCTGATATTAAATCGTTCTGAGAATATTTTAACCACTCATGCACCAGCTTAATGTCGCTCATACAAGACCACCCCATCATTTGCTATTCTGCGTTCTATGGTTGGCTGTGTGCTACGCCACTCAAAACGGGATTTATAATTAGCTAGTACATCAACAGGCGGTGTCATTGGTCTTCTGGCCAGACAGCGGTAAATTTTTTGAAGGACTAAAATTGGCTTTTCGGTATCATCTTTTAAAACTACGAAAAAATCGTAATCGCTGTCTTTACGGGGAGTTCCATAAGCATAAGAGCCAAATAGAATGATTTTTTCGCAGGTTTCCCCCACAGTATCGAGAATATTGTCTTTGATTGCAATAATATCATCGTTTATCATTTCTATATGTCCCTTTATTGAGTATACTGCAAAACTCAAAATAAAAAAAGAGGAAAATATACCTGTTCATGGTGTTTCTATCCTCAATTTGCCAAAAGAAGAAAACCCCACGCAAAGGACGCAAAGTTGTTGTTGTAAGCGTGTTGTTTTCTCCCTGTTTTTCTTGATTATGAAAGATTGAAGAATTTACCACGAGGTCATGGAGTTACACGGAGGTTTTGGTACGAAAACTTTTTCCTCCGTGTTATCAACTCGTTGCTCCTACTTTGACGAAAGTGAAGGAGATTTTTGTACGATAATTTCGCGTAACTTTGTGGTAAATTTTCTTCATCTTTTATACTCAAATGTTAAAATCGTTCAAAATCGTCTTCCAAAAAAATGATGCCGCGCATTCTTGTTACTGTCCTCCCACTCCCCGCAAAATCGGATAGCCCCTGCTTTCCACGGTGGAAAAGTCCCAGACCGCGGCGGAGAAGCCCAAACCTGTCCAGAACGTGCGGTCGCGGAAATTGCCGTTGTGGGCATCGGCGCCGTCTCTGCCGCCGCCGCCCGGGTTGTGGGTTCCGGGCGCGGGGGTCATGGTGAGAATACCCGCGGCATAGGTGTCGCTTTGGTATAACAGCATATCCCTGTTGCCGTAGTTGTTGGTTGCGTTTATACCGGTGAAAATATAACCACAAACCCGCCCGACCCTGCGAGTTGAACTGGTTACCTCCTCGCTGGT
>JAIRUC010000180.1 GCA_031254615.1 Treponema sp.
GTCCCCCTGCTATTTACCGTAACAAGCGAAGCATTATTCCCTTTACGCCCCTGTAGCGTAATGCCGTTATCCAATATCAGAGTAACATCCGATTCGATTGTAAAAATTGAGCCGCTGCCTGTAAGAGAGAGGACTTTTTCCCCTCCGTTACTTATGAGTCGAATAGTTACATACCTCCTTCGCGGATAGGAAAGGACAGGGGCGCTAAGACTTTCGTTAGCGGTTACTTCAACGCGGTATTCAGTATCATTTGCCGCGTTAGCCTCAATCCATTGCAGCTTCTCCGCGAGAGATGCCCCTTCAACAATAATGACCTTCGATTGTGCAGAAGTTTGAGCCGTTGACTGCGACGGGATTTGAACAGTTTGTGTCTGTCCAGTGCCTGAACCGCTTGTTCTACTTTCGCTGAAAGCCGTTGTCCCTCCACCGGAGCCGCCGCCGGATGCGAGTAACGTTCTAACTCGTTCATCTGCTGCAATGTCCGCAGCATACTGCACCGCGACAGTTGCGGCTTCTACGGTGATTGCTTTCAGGTTAATCCGGTATTCGCGTCCAATATTGGTAAGTGATCCCGTAACAATAGCATCCGCACCTAACATTTGACCTATTGCTTTTGCCGATTCATCGCTTACATCGCCGGAGAGCTGGAAACCCTGCTCCTGACGCACTCGGTCAAGATTTGCCCGGTCAACGACAACCAATTTTCCACCGTTCACCAAGTGCAAAGAAATTCCTTCCAATACATATTCGGAAAATTGAGCCGAACTGGAACTAAAGTTGATAAGCGCGATTTTTGTTCCAACATTCAGCCGCGTCTCCATACGTCCGGCCGCCTCTGCAATAGCCATGTCCAATGATGTACCACTGGAATTTGCCGCTGGTTTTGCGCTTCCCGTACAGGCAGAAAAAAAGTACCCGATCAGAGTAACAAGAGCGATAATTGCAAAAAATGTAAGCGGATTGTAAGCCTTCGGACAATAAATCTGTTGTTCCATTGTTTCCATACTAAGTACTCCTTAAAAATTCAAAATCAGACACTTTTGTATTACCAGCGCTAGACAAGAACAAAAACCACATTTCCATAAATTCGGTATACGTCTTTAAGAAATACTACCACGTCTTAAAGGAACTATGCAAGAGACCGCAATAATATAGAATTAAAATGTATGGCATGACAAATTTAAGAGCCCTTTTATCCCACAATATTAAAAAAAGACGCGAAAAATTGGGGATTTCCCAAGCAAAATTAGCGGAAAAAGCGGATACTTCCGCCAATTACATAGCCCAAATTGAGCAGCAGAACAAATTTCCCTCCTCGGAAATGCTGGAGCGTATAGCGGTGGCGCTGGAATTTGACAGTCCGGAGTTGTTTGCTGTAGGGCCTTTTTCAATGGATGCAATACAACAGTTTCAGGAAGGGGTAAAGGTGGATGTTGAAAAAAGAATTGAAAGGCTTATGAAATCGAATAAATAATGAACAGGGTAGGTCTATGCATCAGATTTTAAAGGTGGCCGCAATTTGCGACCACCCCCGCTCATAATGCAAAAGTTGTTATCTGATATTGCAGCTATTATGCAACTTTAAACTGCGAAATTTCCTCTATTAACACGTTAATACCTTCGCGGGTTTTGCCGCATAACTCTTTTACATGGTTTACCGCAAGGTTAATCTGATCCGCGCCGGAGGACATCTCGTTTATTCCGCTGGTTATTTCCTGTGTTTCTTTTTCAAGGTTATTGCTCTCGTTAATTACTTCCTTGCTGCCCTCAAGCATTTCATCTGTGCCGTCCTTTACCTGCCGGTTTATTTCAGTTAAGCCGCCGGCGCTTTCCAGAATCTGTTTGCTTCCCGTTCCTTGCTCTTCCATCGAGCTGCGGATATTTTCCTCTTCTTCGGCTACTGTCTTAACGCTTGAGTCAATTGCCTCAAATCTGGTTAGTACGTTTCCGGTGGACTTGGTTATCTTATCAATCGAGGCTTTTATCTTTTTCAAAACGCTGCCGATGGTTTTGGACTGCTCCGCGGCGCTTTCCGCCAGCTTGCGGATTTCGTCGGCGACCACGGCAAAACCTTTACCCGCCTCTCCTGCGTGAGCCGCCTCAATCGCGGCGTTCATCGAAAGCAGGTTGGTCTGGCTGGAAATGTTTTCCATAACCGAGTTAATCTCCAGCAGCCCTTCGGATTCGCGGGCGATTTCCTGAATGTCCGCCGCCACTTCCTGCAATCCGGCGCGGCCAACTTCGGAGGCTTCTTTCAATGTATTCACATTGGTGGAGTTGTTAACCAGCGTTCCGGTAACCGAGTTTATGTTGGCAACCATTTGTTCGATAGCGGATGACGCCATCGAAATATTGGAACTTTGGTTTTGTACATGGCCGTTGAGTTTGTTGATGTTCACCACAACCTGTTCCATAGTGGCATGGGTTTCGGTAACGCTGGCGCTCTGACTCATTATGCGGCCTTTGATGGTCTGAATATGTAACGTGATTTCGTTAATGGCGGCGGCGGTCTCGGTCATGCTGCCGGTAAGATCATTACCGATTTCATGAAGTTGTTCCGCTTGTTTTTTTATGATAATAATCAAACTTTTGATTTTGTCAAAAGTCAGATTGAAGAATTCTCCCAGTGTGCCAACCTCGTCCTTCTTCTTGAATTGAAGCCGCTTGGTCAAATCCCAGTCAGTCGCAATTTTGTCTAACATTTTTACCATGTAGTTTACCGGTTTGAGAATACCTGTGATAAACAAATAGAAAATGATAAAGAGAGCCGCAATAACTGCCATCATCACCGTAAAGAGAATGGTCATGCTGCTGTTCAAAGCGTCCGCAAGAGTAAGGGGAAGGACAGTGGTGATATACCAGCCCAAAGCAGGCACTTTTGCCACTACAGCTACGCCGTCCGCGGCATTAAAGGAAAGTATTTCTTCATCTTTAAGAGTCTTCGATTTTGCAAGAATTTCCACGCCCATTTCGCCTAACGCCTTGTCCACCGGGGTTTTTCCCGCCACAAGCTTCGCGTCCTTTGCTCCGGTTATTTCATCAAGGTCGTTAAAAAAGTACAGCGCCGCACTGCCCGAATAAGCACGGTAAATAGAATCAACAAATGCCGTTATGTCGATACCGGTTCCCAAAATACCGATGGGTTTGTGCCGGCTGTCAAAAACCGGAGCGTTGATCCAGAGGTTAGTTACATTAAGATCGGGGTTGTAGTTGATGTTGAAATTGTATTTTTCAGTTTCGTTAAGAGTCATCAAATACCAGTAGTTGTTGGGATCTGATGTATCAATCGTGTGACTGTAAGCGTCGTCGGAGTAGAATTTTTTATCCACGTCATTTACCCAAAAAACCGTGTTACCTGCAAAAGCCCTGCGGTAACCGGCTATCTCCTCAAAAGCGATTTGTTCCAAATCGCTGTCCGCAGGATTGGCAAAGTATTTTTGTATAACCGGCGAATCCGCCATTTTTAGGGCGATGGCAATTTCGCTTTTAACGGAAGTTTCCAGCTTGATACGCTCAAGTTCTACCGAACGCGCCAATTCACTGCGCGAATTAACGTGAAGAATTTGCCACATAGAAAGTGTAAATACCACGCTCCCGCTGATAAAAATTACCAGAAACAGAATGACGGCGAAAATAATGAATCGGCCTTTTATGGAAGTCCGCCGTTCACGCGGATTTGAGATTGATGAACTTTGTGAACTCATTTTGAACCCTCTCTTATATAAATATAACTAATGATTCTCCAATCAGTGGTGCCTTTTTTCAATATATATAAAAAACCATTAATTTCTACTGACATTTTTGTCACTCCATTTTGAAGTGTACACGCTTCTTTTGAAAAAGTCTTCATTACTCTACCTTGAAGCGTAACACGCTTCTTTTTAAAAGACTCTTCATTTTACTCTACCTTGAAGCGTAACACGCTTCTTTTTAAAAGACTCTTCATTTTACTCTACCTTGAAGCGTGAGACCTCCCGCATTAAAGTATCAATCCCTTCGCGGTTCTTGTTGCTTATCTCGTTGACTTGGGTTACCGCCACATTAATCTGCTCCGCGCCGCTGGCCATCTCGTTCATGCCGCCGGTTATTTCCTGTGTTACCTTTTCAAGGTTTTGACTCTCATTCATTACTTCCTTGCTGCCCTCAAGCATTTCCTGAGAGCTGCTCTTTACCTGCTGGGTAATTCCGACTATCTCACCGGCGCTTTGCAATACCTGCTTGCTTCCTTCGCCCTGCTCCTCCATTGCTCTGCGGATATTGTCTTCCTGCTGCGCTACCGTCTTGATGTTTGAGTCTATCGCCTCGAACCTGTTCAGCACGTTTTCGGTGGATTTTGTTATTTTGTCAATGGAACTTTTTATCTTTTTCAAAACATTGCCAATCGTCTTGGACTGCTCGCTGGAACTTTCCGCCAGTTTGCGGATTTCATCGGC
>JAIRUC010000209.1 GCA_031254615.1 Treponema sp.
GACCTAATTCGTACTGCGCGTCGGCATCCCCCTGTTCTGCCGCTTTTCTATACCATTCGGCAGCTTTTGCGTTGTCTACTGATACTCCCCGTCCGGCAGCATACGAAAGACCCATATGGAACTGCGCTCTTGCATAACCTTGTTCCGCCGCTTTCCTGATCCATTCAAAACCCTTCACATTATCTTTCGGGACACCTTGCCCAGTAGTATATTGAAGACCCAGTCTCATTTGTGCGTCGGCATAACCCTGTTCCGCTGCTTTCTCGAACCATTTGGCAGCCATCACATAATCTTTAAGTCCAAGATAGCAGATGCCTAAAAAATGCTGCGAAGTGACATCTCCTTGTTCCGCCGGTTTTTGAGCTGATAATATGGCTTCTTTTACCTCTTCTTCCGTCATAAAAATCTCCTTTTTAGCTGAGGCTGTTTCAGCTGTTCTCATAGTTTAAGAAACAATTTTACTATTCCATCATTGCCTCTACCGACCTTGCTGCCGTTAGAATCAAAAATGTCGCCATCATCCCATTTCGAGCCAACTTTTTTCATGGCAGGATATGTAAATATGTCCTTACCATTTATTACGCCAATCTTTTTGCCGGAATCTTTAATGTCACTACCGTCTACACGAATATCCATTTTGCTCTCCTTTGTGCAGTTAAAGTCATGCACAACTTTTTTATTTTCCTGTCCAACGGACAGTATTCAAAACACTGAAGACTTCATCTATACGAACAGCAGTTTCTTTTAACGCCTGATCCAATGTTATACCGCCAGAACCAGCCGTAGACTTTTCTGCCGGTTTCGCACTACCGGCACAGCCAACAAATGAAAAGCCAATTACAGCAACAAGGACGATTAACCATACTTTTTTCAATACAAAACTCCTTAATTTCAAATTATCAAAAAATCGTTATCACTATCGTATGTTATTACATATATTTCGTTAATGTCAATAAAAATTTACTGATATGTTAGTAATATAAAACAATGGGGTTTCGGGAGAATTTAAAGCAGGAATTGAGTTTCAGCGGAATGCTGGTCAAAGAGCTTGCGTTGGAATCGGGAGTACAAAAAAGGGCTATAGATTCTTATTTGCTCCGTGAAAATCCCTCAATGCCTCCCGCCGATAATGCGGTAAAGATTGCCCGGGCGCTCGGAGTAACTGTCGAACACCTGATAACCGGCGAGGAGGCGGTTCTTCCAACCGATATTCGTCTTATAGTACGAAATTTGCTGCGGCTTGATGAAAAAGATCGAAAAGTTGCCGCTATTCTTGTTAAGGCTTTGCTTGACAAATAAAATAACAACACCTTCAACGTCACAAAAAGCTATCGGATAGCCATCGCGTAAGGTCAATGCCTCACATAATATACGTTACTTTTGATTCTTCAAAAAATCCCCTTTGCGCGGGAGACTCCGCCGGAGTTCCGACGGCGATAACGTTAAATGGAATTTTCGGCTCCTGAATTTTAAAAAGCCGGCGGAAGGAGGCGATTCGTTCTTCTCTGGGGTAAACTCCGCACCAGCAGGTTCCCAAACCCATTGAAACGGCTTCCAGCAGAATGTTCTGCGTTGCCGCGCCGCAGTCCTGAGGGAAATACCCTTCCGGCATTTCTTTTTGCGGGACTGCCACAACGATGATCGCGGCGGACGCGGTTTCGCACATTTTCGCATAAGGGTGGACGCGGACAATTTCATCAAGTATCTCCGGCTTTGTAACAGCGATAAATTCCCAGGGGCGGGAATTGCACGCGGAAGGAGCTTTCATCGCCGCTTCCAGCAGCCTGTTTATCTGTTCTTTGGTAACCGTTACGCCGGGTTGAAATTCCCTTACGCTGCGGCGTTTTTCTATCAATTCGCTCATTTTAATTCTCCTTCTATATTTTCACCGGCAAAACACGAATGTGTCAAGATCGCTGTTTCCTGCTCTTTGCTAACTGTTAACTGCTCTCTGCTCATTTCTAATTGCTCATTGCTCATTGTCCCACTCCCTAGTTGAGATTTTCCACTAATCAAGCTATAGTGCATTCATGGCACAAACGCAGTTTATCCGTAATTTTTGTATTATCGCGCACATCGATCACGGCAAGTCTACGCTTGCGGACCGTCTTATTCAAAAAGCCAATCTTGTGGACGAACGCAATTTTCAGGATCAAATACTCGACAATATGGATATTGAGCGGGAACGCGGCATAACGATAAAAAGCCAGGCTGTTACTATCCCCTACACTGCGGCGGACGGCAATGAGTACACGCTCAATCTGGTAGACACGCCCGGACACGTCGATTTTAGTTACGAGGTAAGCCGCGCGATTAATTCCTGCGAGGGCGCGCTGCTTCTGGTGGACGCGACGCAGGGCGTGCAGGCGCAGACTTTGTCCAACATGTACCTCGCTCTTGAGCACAATCTTGAAATAGTGCCGGTAATCAACAAGATCGATATGCCTGCGGCAGATATAAAAAACGCCAAGCGGCAGATTGATAAGGATTTGGGGCTGGACGCGGAAAGCGCTTTGCTTGTTTCCGCGCGGCAGGGAATCGGGATTGACGAACTTTTTGAAGCGCTCGTTTCCCGTATTCCGGCGCCTTCCGGCGATCCTTCCGCTCCGTTACGCGCTCTTATTTTTGACTGCCATTACGATCCTTACCGCGGCGTAATCGTACATCTGCGTCTTTTCGACGGAAAAATCAAAAAAGGAATGAAAATCTCCTTTATGTCCAACAGCTCTGTTTACGAAGTAGAAACCGCGGGCGTTTTTAAACTCGCCCTTGTCGAAACCGGCGAGCTTTCCGCAGGCGATGTCGGCTACATAATTGCGAGCATTAAAACCGTAAGCGACGTTCATGTCGGCGACACTGTAACAGGCGCGGACAATCCCTGCACCGCCGCTCTGCCAGGCTTCCGTGAGGTGAAACCTGTTGTCTTTTCTTCTATCTACCCTGTCGATTCAAACGACTATGAAGAACTGCGCGCCAGCATGGACAAACTTAAACTTAACGACGCTTCCCTTATTTTTGAAAAAGATTCATCCGCCGCACTTGGATTTGGTTTCCGCTGCGGCTTCCTCGGCCTTTTGCACCTTGAGGTTATTCAGGAACGCCTTGAGCGCGAATTTGATCAGTCGGTAATTTTTACCGCGCCTTCCGTCAAGTACAAGGTGCATCTTCGCGGCGGCAATGAAATGATGATCGACAACCCGATGGATTATCCCGATGAAGGACAGATAGAAAGCGCCGAAGAACCGTATATCCGCGCTTCCGTAATTACCCCGACCGATTACCTTGGAAACGTTATGACCCTGTGCCTTGAAAAACGCGGCGTACAGACCAACATGACCTACCTTGACGAAAAGCGGGTTGAACTAATCTACGATATGCCGCTTTCCGAAGTATTATTCGATTTTTATGACCG
>JAIRUC010000242.1 GCA_031254615.1 Treponema sp.
TATTTATTCCACGGCTGGCGGCATTTTTACACTTCTTACATGGTTAAGAAACTTGACAAGAAACTGCTTAAATCCCAAACCGGACACCGGACTGATGAAATGATTGATTTGTACAGCGACCACAGTACCGAGGGAGACCGGGAAACTATTCAGGCTATGGGGCGTGAGACTTTTGCGGGGCTATTGCCGGAACGTTCCAAAACGCTGATATTCAAAAACGAATTGCCTTTAGCGGTTGCCGGATAATTGGGTAAAGTCCTCGGATTGTTGGGGGCTTTTTTTGTTTTTTATCTAACTTTTGCCACAGAGCGGGGGGCTCGAAATTATGCGGGTTGCGGTATTTTTTCTGTGTATTAAGCTTGATACTATTCTAAAAATTCATAGCCGGACATACCGAATAAAGGTAATTCCTTGCGGGAAAAATCCGGCGTAACCTCTTAAACGATAACAGAACGAGCGGTTCTTGTGTGGGAGGGCAGACTTGAAATTATCCGCTGTTTACTTTTCACTTCACTGCTAATGGACTGATTAAGAAAATGGGATGATTTTTCATGGCAAGAAAGGGGATTTGTTGATAAGGGGATACTATCTCCATTTTTTTGAGTTAATTTTGATATTACATATTTTTTTTACCCCTTGCTTATATAAATTCCTATCAAGGCAGATGAGATTCGATAAATTTGTGAGAAAAATGACTTTTTTTCTGCTTTCGGCTGGAAAATGAGGATTTGGCGGGGCTGGGGACGCAATAGCAACTGGAAAACAGTTGCATATTTGGCTTTTATTATGTATACTTAAATAGGCAAATGGTATGGCAAGATCAGAAAAGCTGTTACGGCGGTTGTTGGGAAGCCCGGCTGACTTTACTTTTGGGGAACTTGAAACGCTGTTGTGTGGACTGGGTTTTCGACTGTCAAATGCGGGAGGCACGAGCGGTTCGGCGGTTCGGTTTATAAACTCCGAAACGGGCCAAATCATCCGGCTTCACAAGCCGCATCCATCGCCTGTGTTAAAACAGTATCTTGTCAAGTTTATCATTGATGAATTAAGGCAAGGGGGTTATCTGAATGACTGACTGTAATTTGCTCCAATACAATGATTTTTACGGCAGTGTTGAATTTTCGGCGCCTGACGAATGTTTTTTTGGAAAAATTATCGGGATTGCCGACCTTGTAACATTTGAAGGTGAAAGTGTGGATAACCTCAAAAAAGCATTTACCGAAGCGGTTGATGATTATCTTGTTTTGTGTAAAGAAGCGGGAAAAGAACCGATGAAATCTTATAAGGGTTCGTTTAACATCCGTATTTCTCCTGATCTACATCGGGCGGCGGCGGTTATTGCGGGTAAAAAAGGGGTTTCACTAAATACTTTTGTGGAAAAAGCGATTTATGATGAAGTCTCCGCAGGTACGGGCTGAAATTTCAAATGAAAAAAGTGATAGCTGCTATTAAAGCGTCTATGCAATACAGTATTATATCCGCTGTATTTTTTGAAGTTTTCGGCTTGTTCGAATATTTCCTTAAAGACTTCATCTTGTGGTACAGGGGGATAATCATTTGCGGCGAGGATTAAAATCAAATCGACTTTCAGTTCGGCTTTTATGTCTTCACGTTTTGACCAGTCTGTGTAACGCGCCTTGTCATCCACTATTTTTTTGACTTCTTTCGAAAGGTGAATGAGTTTTTCATGGGGATAGGGGAATTCATATTTTTCCGCTACGGCTTTGAGTATGTCGTAAAAAGATTTTTCTTCAAAGTCTATTCCCATTTCTAAAAATGAGTTCTTTTCATCTTTTAGTTCATGGAGAAGTTTTGCTAAATGGTCGGCTATTTCGTCAAGGACTTCATTTGCGTATTTTTCATCTTTGCGGCGGTTGTTGTAATCATCGACAATCTTTTTCAATTTCTCGGCAAATTCTATTCCTTTAATCTTGTTGACTTTCTTAAATTCGTCAATGGCTTGCGATAATAGCTGTTGTAAGATTTTAATCTTGGTGTTGGTTAATGGTATTTTGAATATGCGTTCAAGATATTCGGGGCTGAAAATGTCAATGTCGATATTTTTTCCGGTTGTGAATAATTCTTCTATGCCGTCTGATTGAACGGCCTGGGCTATCAGTTCGCGGACACGAGCGTTCATCTGCGTTAAATCCGGGGCGTCGCCTTTTGTATACTTGAAAAGAATAGAACGTATTGCGGTATAAAAGTGAATGTAATCACGTTCATTATCTGAAATTGGGTCATTTGAGGCGCATAAATCAAACGCTTTTTTCATACGGCGAACGGCTGACATAAAACGTAATTCCATATCTTCTGAAAGCTGAACATATTCAACAGCGAGTTTTAAGCAATCAAGGCGTTGTTTTGGCGTTCCTTCAAAAAAATCTTTATTGTTAAAGTTGTGAAAAATGTGGCTTAACACTTCAAGCTGGTCTTTAACAATAATGATGGCTTGCTCTACTCCTTCAAATTGTTCCGCTTTATAATTGGTATACTTTGCAAGGGCTTTGTTCATGTTATTTTTAATGCCTATATAATCGACAATTAAGCCTTTTTCTTTTCCTTCGTAAACACGGTTTACACGGGAAATGGTCTGGATTAAGCTATGTTGTTGTATGGGCTTGTCAATATAAATTGTATCAAGAAAAGGCACGTCAAAGCCTGTAATCCACATATCAACTACTATGGCAATTTTGAAATTTGATTTTACCTGTTTGAACTGGCGGTCTAATTCTTTTCTGTCATCTTTTGTGCCGAGTATTTTATACAAATCCGCTTCATCATCTTTTGTGCGGGTCATTACCATTTGAATTGTGGGAGATGGTTTTGCTTTTTTCTTTTCGCTTTCGGTAAGGGTTTCGCCTTCGGCGCAGATTTTGGCTACCGCCCATTCAGGTCGCAACTCAATTATTATTTTATACAATTCATAAGCAATGGCGCGATTGGCACATACAAACATTGCTTTCCCCGCAACTGTCGCTCCCTCGTTGACACGGGTTTCGTAATGCTCAATAAAATCATTGGCTACGGCGCGAAGCCTGTCGGGGTCGCCCAATATGACTTCGAGATTGGCTACGGCTTTCTGGCTTTCCTCAATCTGATATTCGTTGGCTCCTTCTTCTTCGCATTT
>JAIRUC010000254.1 GCA_031254615.1 Treponema sp.
TGATTCCCATGATCATCGGTAACTTCGGGAATATAGGGATCATGATACAAAACTTTCGCTCCCTTTTTCTTAATCTGCTCCATTACCAGCAGAGCCGGACTTTCACGGGCATCATCAATGTCAGGTTTGTAAGCGATACCCATAAATAAAATTGTTGACCCATTCATTGATTTTTTATGACGGTTTAGCGCAAAAGAAATTTTATTCATCATACGATGCGGCATTCTGTCATTGATAGCGCCTGCGGTATGTATCATGGATAATTCAAAATTAAAATTTTTGGCTATATGCTCAAGGTAGAAGGGATCAAGGGGTATACAATGGCCTCCTATTCCGGGACCCGGATAAAAAGCCTGAAAACCATAGGGTTTCGTTTTCGCCGCTTCTATAACTTCCCAAATATCAATATTCATTTTACCGGAAAGCAGGGCAAGCTCGTTAATCAAAGAAATATTTACAAGCCGGTAGGTGTTTTCAAGAATTTTTACCATTTCAGCTACCCGCGGCGAAGACACTATATGCAAATGTTTTATAGCAAGCCCGTACAACGCCTCGGCAATTTGTTTAGCTTCTTCGCCAAGAGCGCCGACAACCTTCGGCGTGTTGTCGGTTTTGTAGTCCTTATTTCCCGGATCAACCCTTTCAGGACTAAAACAGAGCCAGAAATCTTTCCCTTCCTTCATTCCTGATTCGCGCTCAATAACCGGCTTCATGAAACCTTCGGTTGTGGTGGGATAAGTAGTACTTTCAAGGCTGATAAACGTACCCGGTTTCATATTTTTACCAATATCAATACAAGATTGTTCAATATATGTCATATCCGGTTTTTTAAAATTATCAAGCGGCGTTGGTACGCAGATAATAATTGCGTCACATTCTTTGATTTTGGAAAAATCAGTTGTTGCGGAAAGTTTTTTCTCTTTAACAACATTAGCGAGATCACTATCAGTTACGTCACTGATATAATTTTGTGCGGCGTTTACCGATTCAACTTTTTTTCCGCTTTTCTCGAAACCTAAAACCTCAATGCCGTTACGCGCAAATGCCACAGCAAGCGGAAGTCCCACATAGCCAAGGCCGATAACGCCGATTTTAACGTTTTTTTCGTTGATTTTTTTTAAGATTTCTGTGTTTGACAAAATTATCCTCCTGTACTATATATTTCCATAGGGGAATTACTTCAATTTTTTTTCCCGCAGTTTGAATTATATCTTCAGTATCAAAAGTAAGAATTGTTCCGTAATCCAGATTAAAAAAATCCATAGCCGCAAGCAGTCCGTTAATTTCCCGATCCTGATTGTCAGATGTCAATTCCCAACAAACCTGGATACAAGACGGATTACTCTGTGGTGAAATCACAAAATCACATTCACCGCCATTCTTATTGGTAAAATAGTAAATTCTTCCCAAATCACCGGACAAACCGAAAATACCGGTTCTGGCCCGCAGGGTATTATACACACAGTTTTCGAGCAATGCGCCAAAGTTATTGCTAAAAGAAACAGCGCTCGTTTTTATAAGCCCGGTATCGGCGATATACGCTTTTTTGGGCGCAAGATTCTGCGCCTTGACAGACCATGCAAAGCAGGGCAAAAGATGAATAAGGTAAGCCGTTTCTAAAAAAGAGATATACTCCAAAACCGTAGTAGGCGATTTAACTCCCGCAATGTTTGTCAACTTGCTTGGTGAAAAAAGCTGAGCCGGGTTTGATACCATGTATACAAATAAACGCTGTAATGATACAGCATCACGAATCCCGTATCGTACCGCAATATCACGGTATAATATATCCGATTGAAGCTGGGTCAGAATGTTTGTATTACCTGTTTTTAGATACTCCGGAAAACCGCCTTTTTCAAGATAACCCATAAGAGATTTCGGTCCGGCAACAATCCCGGTAAAGCTGCAAAACTCCTTATAAGAAAAAGGGAAAAGCTCCATGGACAAATGCCGCCCTGTCAAGCGGGTTCCAAGTTCCCGGCTTAAAAGAGAAGCATTAGAACCGGTAATTACAACCTGGAAACCTTCATCAAGTTTTTGACGGACATATAGTTCCCAACGCTCCGCCGACTGAATTTCATCAAAAAAAATCAACCGTACACCGGAATCGGCGATTACCTTGTCCAAAAGCCCGAAATCAGTATGAGAAAAAGAGGCAAGACGGATATCGTCAAAATTCAAATAATAGTATGTTCGCTTCAGTTTTTGCACAAACTGGCGAAGCAGCGTACTTTTTCCACAGCGCCGGATTCCGCATACTACCAACGCATGACTCTGAATATCCGGCAGTTCTGATAGGGCAAAGCGCTTAAGTCCCTGATCCTGATTTTCCAGCGCCAGTCTCTGTGTCGCGCTTATATCCTGAATTTCCGATAATTTCATGGTATCAGTATATACCAAAACCGAAAATTATTCCAGTAGTAATGGAATAATTATTCCAGTAGTAATGGACTATATCATTTTAAAAAACCACATATCGTTTGGGCACAATTTCCATCGCCATACAAAGCGGGATATTCATTTGGAATATGCAGGTTTTTCACAGCATAAACAATTTTTTCCGTATCTGCACCGGTAAGCGTATTCCAGCCGGAATCAACTAACTCAACCCACTCGGTAGAATCCCGCATGGTAATACAAGGTTTGCGAAAGAAGAACGCTTCTTTTTGTACTCCTCCGGAATCGGTCAAAACAGCGGAACATGCCGCTTCATAAGCTATCATCTCAAGGTAACCAACAGGATCTATCATTTTTACATGAGAAGCCAGTTTCAGGTTCTGCTGTTCCATAATTTTTCTGGTACGGGGATGGA